>JAQVRG010000079.1 GCA_028701165.1 Eubacteriales bacterium
ATGACCGAGGCGGTATCCTACATTTTGGAGAGGGTTAAGCAAGTATGATCGTCCCAATGAAACGACTGACCCTTATCGCCATGCAGTCGGACAAGGCGGCCATATTGGAGGCGCTGCAAGCGGCGGGCGCCGTGCAGATCATCAGCGCGGCGGAGCCGACGGGCGAGGAAGCGGATCTTGCAAAGCTTGAAAACCGCGTACAGCGGTTGACGAGCGCGCAGCTTCTGCTAAAGCCCTTAGCGCCCAAAGCCAAGATGGGGCCTAAGCCGGAGAAAAAGCTCGCGGAGCTGCGTGCGGACATGCCCGCGGCGCTGGAGTTTTGCGAGGAGGTCGAAAGCATTGACCGCGACCTCGCGGCAGTCCGGAACGATATGGATAAGCGTCAGGCGTTGTCCGAATCGCTGCTGCCCTGGAGCGAACTGGACACGAAGATCGAAAACATCAAGTCTACCAACACCACCAAATACCTAACAGGCATGCTCACCGACGAAGCGGTCGCAAAGTTAAGAGAAGAAAATCTGGATATCGCGCTTGAGGTCTACGGCGGCACGGAAAAAGCCCGCGCCGTATTGATCGCGTGTAACGCGGCGGATTATGCCGACGTGCAGGCGGCGGTCAAGACGCTGGACTTTTCCGATTTTAACTTCGGCGCGCTCACGGGCACGCCGAAAGAGAACATCGAGCGCATGCAAGCCGAGACCGAGGCGGACAAAAAGCGGGCGGAGGAGCTGACGGCCAAGCTTACCAAGGCTGCCGAGAAGCGCCCCTTGCTTTGCAGCGCGCAGGATGAGGCCGTAATCGACAGGGATCGGGAAGCTGCCAAGCAGGAGCTGGGCGCTACCGGCACGACCTTCATTTTGGAGGGCTGGGTGCGTGAGGACGAAATGGAAAAGGTGGAAGCGGCGGCGAAATCCGTCACGGACGCCTGCTATTGCGAATTCCGCGAGGCCGCGGAGGAGGAAAGCGAGCCTGTGGTGCTCAAAAACAGCAAGCTCGTGGAGCCTTATCAGGCGGTCACCAACCTCTACGCGCTGCCCGATTACAACAGCATCGACGCCACGCCGCTTTTTGCGGTATTCTATTTCATCTTCTTCGGCATGATGCTCTCCGACACGGGCTATGGCTTTGTGCTGGCCATCGGCTGCTATCTGTTCCTCAAGCTTTTGAAGCCGCAGGGCATGATGCGGCAGCTTGCGGGCGTGCTTTGCATGGGCGGCATATCCACCATCGTGATGGGCCTGTTTTTCGGCTGTCTCTTTGGCGTATCGTGGCCTGTCATTTTCAAGGGACTACCCTTTGAAAACACCTTCCCACTCATCGATTCCTCCACGCAGCCCATTCAGATGCTGGCGCTGTGCGCGGGCATGGGCATCGTGCATATGTACTTCGGCGTTCTCATCGCCACTTGGGAATGCGTCAAAAAGGGCGATTGGGTCGGCGCGATCGGCGATCACTTCGCTTGGCTCACGGCGGTCACCGGCCTTTTGATGCTGGCGGCGCCTATGCTGGGGCTGAACCCGGTGATCGGAACGATCGGCAAATGGATCGCCATCGTTTCCGGGGTGATCCTCTTCCTTGCCGGCGGCCGTGAAAGCAAGAGCATTGGCGGAAAGATCGCGTCCGGCGCGTTCAACTGCTACAACATCACGGGCTGGCTTGGCGACGTGCTCTCCTATGCGCGCGTGTTCGCGCTGGGTCTGTCCACCGGCGTTATCGGCTTGGTGCTCAACACCTTGGGCGGCATGCTTTACAGCGCTTTCCAGCACGGCGCGATCCTTCAGGGGATCGGCTTCCTGCTCACCGGCGCGCTGCTCGTGTTCCTGCACGCTTTCATGATGGCCATCAGCACGCTGGGTACCTTCGTGCATACCGCGCGACTGCAGTATGTGGAATTCTTCGGCAAGTTCTATGAGGCGGGCGGCAAACCCTTTAAGCCGCTCAAGTACAATTCTAAATTCGTCCAGGTGGACGAGTGATCATCTTATCAAAGCGGAACGCCGCTTTGCCATACATAGCATAATAATTCAGAACAAAAACTGGAGGGTTAAAAACAATGACATTCTTCGATTTCATCGGCTCTAACGGTCAGCTTCTCGCAGCCTGCGGCGCGGCGTTTGCCGCCATGTTCGCCGGCATTGGTTCCGCTATCGGCGTCGGCATCGCCGGCGAAGCGGGCGCGGGCGTTATCGCGGAGGATCCGGACAAGTTCGGTTCCGTTCTGGTTTTGCAGCTGCTGCCCGGCACGCAGGGCATCTACGGTCTGCTCATCGGCTTCGTTATCGCCACCAAGGCAAGCCTCTTGGGCGCGGGTGATCCCATCTCCACCGCCGCCGGCTTACAGCTTTTCTTTGCGGCGCTTCCCATCGCGTTCGGCGGTCTGCTTTCCGCTATTGCACAGGGCAAAACGGCGGCTTCCGGCATCATGCTGGTCGGCAAGCGTCCCGAGGAATCCGGTAAAGCCATCATCTTCGCGGTCATGGTCGAAACCTACGCGGTTCTGTCCCTGCTCTTCTCCTTCCTGCTGGTCAATGGCGTTCAGGTCTGATGGCCTGCTTGCAAATGATCTGCTGCATTAAGGAAGGAGTTTAAGCATGGCAAACGATTTGAACAACGGCGCCGACAAGCTGTTGGCGCGTATATTGGCCGATGCGCAAACGGTCGCCCAGCAACAGGAGACTGCGGCAAAGGCTGAGATTTTTAAGATCAAAGAGCTTGCCCAGCACGACGTTCAGGCGGTCAAGGAGGAGTTCGAGTTCCGCTGCAAAAAGGCGGAGGCGGATATTCTCGAGCGCAGCCGCACCAACGCGGAGCTTGATTCCCGCAAGTATGCCCTCAAAGCGAAGCGCGACGTTGTGGAAAGCGCGTTCGCGGCGGCCTACGAAGGCCTTTGCGCATTGCAGGGTCAACCGCGCGACGACCTTTTAAAGGCTATGGCGGTGCGCGAGGCGTTGGGCGGCGAGGTGGTCGCCGCGTCGAGTGCGGACGCGGATGCGATGAAGCGCCTGCTCGACGAAATCAACGCGGAATTGGCGAAGGCCGGCAAGGCAAAGCTCACGATGGGTAATACCGCTGAGAATATCGGCGGCGGCTTCCTGCTCCAAGGCGAGGGGTTTGAAAAGAACTGCTCGTTTGAAGCGATGCTGCGCGATGCGCGCGAGGCAGAGGAAAGCAAAGTTGCCCAAATACTCTTCGGATAAAGCGAGGTAGTTGGAATGCCACAAACAAGCCCCCACTACGGCGTGGCACGCATACGCTGCCATGAAAAGGGACTCATAGGCCGTGACCGCATGGCTCGCCTGATTGACGGAAACGCCAATGACGCGGTGCGCCAGCTTGTGGATGCGGGCTATGGTTCCATGCCGGACGCTACGATTGAGGACGCCGACCGCCTTATTGAATCCGAGCTCAAGGACACCTACGCGCTGGTGCGCGAGGTATCCTTTCAGCCCGCACAAACGGATGTTTTTCTGATGAAGGCGGACGTGCACAACCTCAAGATGCTCTTGAAGCTTCGCCTGACCGGGAGCAAGGACGCGCCCGCGCTCATGCAGGGCGGCCTTTATACCACGGCGCAGCTTCAAACGATGGTGCAGAATGCGGATTACCGCGAGCTGCCGCCGGAATTCAAGGCGGCGCTTGAAAAGCTCGAACAGGGCTTCCAGTCCCGCGTGGATCCCGTGGCCGTATCCGTGGCGCTGGACAGCGCGTATACGGATTACGCCCTGCGCGTAGGCGACGCGTTCGTCAAGGAATACTTCAAGGTACAGGCGGACTTTAATAATCTGCTTACGCTGCTTAGGCTTCGCGCCATGGGCGCGGGCGCCGAAAAGCTCAAGTCCGTGCTGCTTACCGAAGGCTACATTTCCCATTCCAAGCTGCTTGGCAGCATGGAAGCGCCCATGGACTCGCTGGGCAAAACCGTGGGAACCGGCCCCGCGCGGGAGGGCATTATCCGCGGCATCGACGCTTATATCAAGACGGGCAACATCAGCGCCGTGGAGAAGGAACGGGACGACGCCCTCATGGCTATGGCGGGCGAAGGAAAGCTTCAAAGCGACACCATAGCGCCCGTCATCGGCTATCTGCTCGCCCGCGAGCAGGAGGCCAAGTGTATTCGTTTGATCCTGACCGCCAAGCGGAACGGGTTGGACGACGCTATCATAACGGAAAGGTTGCGTGCGCTATATGGCTGATATTTCCATCATTGGCGATCGGGATTCCGTGCTGCTTGCAAAAGCCGTGGGCTTGCAGGTCTTTGACGAGACAGAGCCCGAGAAGGCGGATCGCCTGATCCATAAGCTTGCGCGCGAAGGCTGCAAGATCATTTATATCACGGAGCCGCTTTACGCCGCCTGCGGCGAGGCGATCTCCAAGTACAAGTCCGAAACGTTCCCCGCCATCATTCCCATTCCCGATTCGCACGGCAGCACGGGCGTGGCGATGGCGCAGATCAAAGCCAACGTCGAAAAGGCGATTGGCGCGGACATTCTATTTGCGGAGGAGAAGTAGATGGCAACACAAGGAACAATCATTAAGGTCTCGGGCCCGTTGATCGTTGCTTCCGGCATGGCGGACGTGCAGATGTTCGACGTTGTGCGCGTGTCGGAAAAGAAGCTGATCGGCGAGGTCATCGAGCTGCGCGGCGACCGCGCATCCATACAGGTTTACGAAGAGACCGGCGGCATAGGCCCCGGCGAGCCTGTTGTATCTACCGGCGCGCCCCTTTCGGTGGAGCTTGCGCCGGGACTGATCGAATCCATATACGACGGTATCCAGCGCCCCTTGAACAAGATCAGGGAGCAGGCGGGCGACCGCATCACGCGCGGTATCGAGGTGGATTCCATCGATCATGAGAAGCTATGGCACTTTACGCCCGTCGCAAAAATGGGCGACGCGGTGCAGGGCGGCGATATCTTGGGTACGGTACGCGAGACCGAGGCCGTGCTCCATAAGATCATGGTGCCCCCGAATGTGAAGGGCGAGATCACATGGATCCACGAGGGCGAAGCGAACGTCGTAACGCCCATCGCCAAGGTCAAAACAGACGCCGGCGAGGTAGAGATCCCCATGCTGCAAAAGTGGCCTGTCCGCGTCGGACGGCCGTATGCGCAGAAGTTGCCCCCCACGGAGCCCATGATCACCGGCCAGCGCGTTATCGATACGCTCTTCCCCGTCGCCAAGGGCGGCGTGGCCGCCGTTCCCGGCCCCTTCGGTTCGGGCAAGACGGTCGTGCAGCATCAGCTTGCGAAATGGGCGGACGCGGACATCATCGTGTACGTTGGCTGCGGCGAGCGCGGCAACGAGATGACGGACGTGCTGATGGAGTTCCCGGAACTCAAAGACCCCCGCACGGGCTTGTCGCTGATGAAGCGCACGGTGCTGATTGCGAACACCTCGGATATGCCTGTGGCGGCGCGTGAAGCTTCCATTTATACCGGTATTACGATCGCCGAATATTTCCGCGACATGGGTTATAAGGTCGCCATTATGGCGGATTCCACCTCCCGTTGGGCGGAGGCGCTGCGCGAAATGTCCGGCCGTCTTGAGGAAATGCCCGGTGAAGAAGGTTATCCCGCATACCTGAGCAGCCGTGTGGCCGAGTTCTATGAGCGCGCCGGCATGGTCAAGACCCTCGGCAGCGGCGAGCGCATGGGCTGCGTTACCGCCATCGGCGCCGTATCCCCCCCGGGCGGCGATATTTCCGAACCTGTTTCGCAGGCGACGCTCCGTACCGTTAAGGTGTTCTGGGGATTGTCGGCAAAGCTTGCCTACGCCCGCCACTTCCCGGCGATCGACTGGCTGACGAGCTATTCCCTCTACCTTGATCGTTTGGAGGGCTGGTTTAATAAGGAGGTCAATCCCGAATGGAGCGCCATGGTGCAAAAGACCATGACGATGCTCCAAGAGGAGAGCGAGCTTGAGGAAATCGTGCGCCTGGTCGGTATCGACGCGCTGAGCTTCAAGGACAGGCTGACGCTGGAGGCGACGCGTTCCATCCGCGAGGATTATCTGCATCAGAACGCGTTCCACGAGGTGGACACCTACGCGTCCCCCAAGAAGCAGTATATGCTCTTAAAGCTCATCATGTCCTACTATGACAAGAGCATGGAAGCGCTCAACGCGGACGCTTCGTTCAACAAGTTGACCACCCTGCCCGTCAGAGAGAGCATCGGCCGTTATAAATACGTGCCGGAGGATGAATGCGAAGCGCGCTTCAAGGATATCATGGCGGATCTCGATGCAGAAATCCGCGAGTTGACGGGAGGTAACGAGGATGCGTAAAGAATATCGTACCATCAAAGAGGTCGCAGGCCCGCTGATGCTGGTCGATCAGGTTGAGGGCGTCACCTATGACGAACTCGTGGAGATCGAGCAGGCGGACGGTCGCATTCGCCACGGCAAGGTGCTGGAAATCAACGGCGATAAGGCGATGGTGCAGCTGTTTGAAGGCTCGCAGGGCATGCGTGTATCCGACTCCAAGGCAAGATTCTTGGGGCACTCCATCGAGCTGGACGTCGCGCCCGATATGCTGGGTCGCGTTTTCGACGGCATGGGCCGCCCCGTAGACGGCGGCGCAGCACTCATTCCCGAAAAGCGCCTCAACATCAACGGCGCGCCGATCAATCCGGCCGCGCGTGACTACCCGAACGAGTTTATCCAAACCGGCGTATCCGCGATCGACGGCTTAAACACGCTGGTTCGCGGACAGAAGCTGCCCGTGTTCTCCGGCTCAGGTCTGCCGCACGCGAACTTGGCCGCGCAGATCGCGCGTCAGGCGCGTGTACGCGGCACGGACGAGGGCTTCGCCGTCGTGTTCGCAGCCGTTGGCATCACCTTTGAGGAAGCCGACTTCTTCACAAGCGACTTCCGCGCGACGGGCGCGATCGACCGTACCGTCACCTTCATCAACCTCGCTAACGACCCGGCTATCGAGCGTATCGCAACGCCGCGTATGGCGCTGACCGCCGCCGAGTATTTGGCGTATGATCTTGGCATGCACGTGCTGGTCATCATCACCGACATCACGAACTACGCGGAGGCGCTGCGTGAGATCTCCGCCGCCCGTAAGG
>JAQVRG010000001.1:0-10495 GCA_028701165.1 Eubacteriales bacterium
ATACCAAGCGCATGCGCCCCAAGTCGCTTGGGCAGCAGCGCGGAAATACGGGCGCGAAGCCGCTTGTCAAACGCGCGGCGCATTATACATGTTGTGGATGCGCTACTGCGCGATCCACAAGATATATCCGCGTACGTGCCTCCAAAAAACGCATACCCTGCCTCCAAAAAACGCATACCCTGCCTCCAAAAAACGCATACTCTCCCTGCAATTACCGCATACCGCGCCCCCAATTACCGCATACCAAGCATGTCCGTCAATGCGCGGCCACACCTCCAACAACCGCATACCACCAACGATCAAAACGCCCGTACATAAGGGTTTTTAACAATTTCTACCACTGCGGGATTTCCTGCCGCCGCCCGGAAAAACACGGGCAAAACGGCCTGTTTTTCTCGCGTCTTGGGGCATATTGAAATGGATTTTACAAACTGCTAGTATATTTTTAGTCATTGTATGCACACAGATTTTTCAGAGAGGAAGTGAAAGGCATGGAGCGCGCACCGCAAAACGCCCGCAAGCTCGAGGGCGTCTTCGCGCAGGGCTACGGCGTTGTACCCAAGCGCGTCATGCTTCGAACCGACTTGACCCCCGAAGCGAAGGCGCTTTATGCCTATTACTGCGTTCTTAGCGGTAACAACGGAGGCTACCAGACAGCGCCCCGCGAGGAGATGATCCTTCGCACCGTCGGCATGAGCCACACGCGCTTTATCAAGCACCGAAAGACGCTCGCCGACGCGGGGCTGATCGCGTTTTCGCAAGCGCGAAAGCCCGCAGGCGCGGGCAAGCAACTCTTTGAAACCTCGCGCTTTCTCATCGTGAAAGCGCCGGACGCGTCGGACGAGCCGATACAAAGCCTTTCCGAATACGCCGTCGTACAAGAGGGCGTTTTTGCGGACGGCTTTGGCCTTGTGCCGCGCGCCGTGTTTTTTGACCATCTCCTCTCGGTAGAAGCCAAGGCCGCCTACACCTACCTTTGCGTTTTCGCAAACGCCAGCACGCGCGGTGAGCGCGCCGCTACCCCCTGCGCAAAGCTCCTCAACGATACGCTCATGCGCCGCAAGCGCGCGCAGCACGCGATGACGGAGCTTATCAACGCGGGCTATATCCGTCGCGAGCGGCTGCATAACGGCGCGTTCGCGGGCATGGTCTATATCCTCAACTTCGAGATCACGCTGCCCAAGCGACAAGAGGGTCAAAACGATACCACGGAAGCCGCAAAGCAACAGGTCGAATTTGATACTGCGGAAATGACGAGCGCGACAGCGCACGCATCCCCTCCCGGCTTACAATTATCTTGTTTGGAAACGCCGCCTCGCCATACGCAAGAGGTTCAAATCGATACCGCGAAAAAAGATTGTGCAGAGGTCGGTTTTGAAACGACGAAAAAGACTACGGCCAAAAACGAGACGGCCGAAATCGATGCGACGACGTATAAGATTACCATGCAGAATAGTACCAAGAAATTAATACCACAACCGAACAATATCCGTCCTGTCGGTCAAGCGACGGACGGACGGACGGGGAAAGGTACGGGCGTGGAAGAACGCTTTTTACGCTTTTGCAAGGCGGAAGCCGCGGCGCAGATCGAAGCGGACACGCTTCGGCAGGAGCACGGCGAGATCATCGACGCCATCACAAGCCTGATGGGCGATATTTATGCGGCAAGCGGCGGTATGATTCGCATCAACGGGCGAGACTGCGCCGTACATAACGTCGCGGAAGTGTTTAGGCAGCTTGAAGCGCGGCACATCGAGCATGTGCTACTGAATATGCGGGACTACGGGCAGGGGAACGTTAGAAACATACAAGCCTACATGACGGCTTGCCTTTATAATGCCGTAATCACCTGCGGCGCGCGGGAATACCATGACGCGATATACAGATAAGCACATACGCATATCAGCATAAACATATACTGATGCGCAAACGTATCGCTACATGTGCTCCTGCACATACGACGCGAGGATGCGGTGCATCAATTCGTTGACGCTGATGTTTTCGGAAGCCGCCAGCGTGCTGAGGTTTCGATACAGCGTGGGCTGCATGAGCGCGTTGAAGCGCTTGGAGCGAACCTCCACATAGACGGGCTTCATGGGCACTTCGAAGGCGGGCTTTTGCTGTGGCGTAGGCTGCGCGACGGGCAAAGCGACAGGCTCCGGCGGCTGGGCTGCCGGCTCCTTCTGCGCTTGTACCGGGGCGGGCTTCTCTTCCTGCGTTGCCTCGTCCACGAGCGCCGAGGAGATGAATTGCAGCGCCGGGTTGTTCAAATAACTCTTGGATTTGCTTTTTGCGGCCATGGTTTACGCGTCTCCTTTCAATAGTTCCTCTGTAAATGCTTCGTAGTCCTGCGCTACGTTGCTCTTGGGGCTGTATTCATATAGATCGATTTGGTTTGCTTGCGCCTCCTTGACGGATACTGCTTCGCGAATGGTCGCGTCAAAGAGCTTGGTGTTGATCTGCTCCGCGGTTTTCGAGAGCATGTCCGCCACGTCTCTTGAGAGGATGGCGCGCGGCGAATAGCGCGTAAGGAGGATACCGGACACGGTGATCTCCGGGTTGCAGTATTTTTTGACCGTCATGATGGTTTTATAAAGCTGGCTTACGCCCTGAAAGCTGTAGATGTCCGCCTGCGCGGGGATCACGGCGCGGGTGGAAGCCGTAAGCGCGTTGACGGTTAAAATGCCGAGCGCGGGCGGCGTATCGATGATGATATAATCGTAGGCATCCTTGACTGTGTCCAACGCCTCCTTCAGACGGTACTCCGTGCCGACGCCCGTCATATTCTGTTCCGCAAGCGCTAGACCAAGCCCCGCCGGCAGCACGTCCGCCCCGGGAAGGTGCTGTATGGCGCTTGCGATGGGCGTCTCCCCCGTCAGCACGTCCATGGAGGTAGCGCCCGCACCGTCTGCGCGCAGCGAAAAGCTCAGATTCCCTTGGGAATCCAAATCCACAAAAAGAACCTTATAGCCGCGGCGCGAAAGCGCCCAGCCCAGCGCGTGCGCCGTCGTGCTTTTGCCCACGCCGCCCTTCTGATTGATGATGGTATAAATCTGCTTCATAAAATACTCCTTGTTGCTATGTATATGCCGCTACATACACAGATATACATATACGCAATTATTTTCTTATTCCGCGTTTGAAAGGCACATGCAAAAGCCACATACACAGAGCGCACACACAAACCACATACACATAAAACATACACAAACCATGTACACAGCACGGATACAGATACTTGTTAACATATATACGCATACACAATACATAAACGCATGCATATACCATATCCATATAGCACATACATATAATAGCATACAAGCATATGGATACGCAAGTACATATTTACATATCTGCATAAACAATAAACATACGTAATACACAAACACAATACATAAACACAATGCAAAGACACACAACAAATAAACAATACGGATAAACATAACACATACATGCACCACAAACACAGAAACACAAACATATACACAGTAACACATAGAGTATACACAGACACACATAAAGTATACACAGACACATGAAACATACACATGCGATATATTGCACTATACACAGCACACATACACAGGACGTATGCGCATATATGCCTGTGTGCAGTGGCGGACGCGTAGACGCGGGCATACATAAACATACGCATACATATAGATACACACACATATGCTTTGCCAATGCGCTGCTGTGTTCGTGTGCGGGAAGCTGTGTGTGCTGCGTCGCGTGCATGTATACGCATACATATAGACGTATACACATATGTTATGCCGATGCGCGACACTATTCATGTGCAGGAAGGCACACGCGCCGCTTCGCGTGCGCTTATGTAACTTTGGCGGCGGCGAAAAGCGAACCCATCGAGCAAATTGACAGGGCTACGGCAAAATGATAAGATACGGCCATGGAAGCGAGACGGTTTCGAAAGAGCATTATGTTTTTCTGCAAGGCGGCGATCACAGCGGCGCTGGTCGCCGTGTTTTATGTAACCTATATTCGCTTTTACAACGTGCAGGTGTTCTACTATAAAGGAAACGCGTTGGTAACGCTTTTGTACACCGCCGCGTTTTTGCTGCTGATGAATACCTACGGGGGCTTTCGCATCGGCGTGTATCGCTTGCAGGAGCTGGTGTTTTCAGGGGTGCTTGCAAGCTTCATCGCGGATGTGCTGATGTATCTCGTCTTTTGCATGCTGGCGCGCAGAATGCTTACGCCTTGGCCGCAATGCGTGATGTTTATCGTGCAGGCGATGCTGCTGGCGGCGCTTCTTGTGGTAGCGCACCGTATACACATATGTGTATACCCACCTGTGGATACACTTATGTTCTGCGCCGATACCGCGCATGAGGCGGATATCCTGCGAAAGCTTGAGGATAAGGCTGTGCGTCAGCGCGTGACCAAGACGCTCGTGCTGGACGCGGATACGGATTGGCGCGCGGCGATGTCGTCGTTTGATGCCGTCGTGCTGGGCGAAATCGAGCCTTCGGCGCGCAGTGAGATCATGGCCTACTGCTTTGAAAGCGGGAAGCAGTGCCTTGTCATGCCCAGCATGCAGGACATCATACTCCATAACGCCACGCAGTTTATGGCGGCGGACAGTCTGCTCTATTCCTGCCGCAATCGCTCCTTCACGCCGGATCAGCTCATGATGAAGCGCGTGATGGACGTGCTGCTCTCCGCGCTGATTCTCCTTGTGACAAGCCCGCTGACGCTCCTTACGGCGCTTATCATCAAATTGCAGGACGGAGGCCCCGTGTTTTACCGGCAGGAGCGGCTTACGCGAAACGGCGCGCGCTTTATGCTCATCAAATTCCGCTCTATGATCGTGGACGCGGAACGGGAGACGGGCGCTGTGCGTGCGGGCGAAGCGGACAAGCGTATCACGCCGTTCGGGCGCTTTATCCGCGCCGCGCGTATCGACGAGCTGCCGCAGCTTATTAACATTTTGAAGGGCGAAATGTCGCTTGTGGGGCCGCGTCCCGAGCGCCCGGAGCTGTTTCGCGAGATTTGCCAAGAATTTCCGCAGTTTGCGTACCGCCTGAAGGTGAAGGCGGGGCTTACGGGCTACGCGCAGCTCTACGGAAGATACAACACCTCCTTTGAGGATAAGGTGCGCCTCGATCTTCTCTATATCGAAAGAGCGTCCATTTTGCAGGATTTGCAGCTGTTGTTCTTCACCGTCAAGATCATTTTCATGAAGGAAAGCACGTCGGGCGTGCGCGAGGATAAGGAGCAGGAGGAGGATATAGCTGGTTGAGCGGCGGCATCCGTTGACTTGGGTCATAATTCCGTATATAATATTATGCGTTAGAAGTGGGGTGAGAAGATGGATTTTATGGCTGCGCTTACCACCATTGCCAAAACACATGGCGGTATTATTGAAACCAAAATCGCAGCGCAGCATGGCATTTCAAAGGCCATGCTTTATAAGCTATGCAAACAAGAGAAAATCTTTAGAATCGTGAGAGGTCAATATATTCTCCCAGATGATATGCAGGATGAGCTTTTCTCCATCAGTAAGCGCTCTGCGCAAATCATTTTTTCGCACGAAACCGCGCTGTTTCTTCACGGCATTTCGGAGCGTACGCCGTTTACGCATACCGTAACCGCGTCTTCCGGCTGTATTCCGTCGGCTGCAATCAAAGCGTCGTGCAAGGTGCATTACATCAAGCAAGAGCTTTTTACACTCGGTAGAACGACGCTGAGAACACCGGCCGGGAATCTAGTACCCGCTTATGATTTGGAGCGTACGATCTGCGATATGATCCGCAGCCGCAACAAGTTGGGAACGGAAACCTTTTTATCCGCGTTGAAGCTGTATGCTACAAGTCCGAAAAAGGATTTGAACCGATTGAACGAATACGCGAAAAAGCTGCGCGTTGCGAATGTACTACGTCGGTATTTAGAGGTGCTTTTGTGAGCAATGCAATGAGCTTGAAAGCGAAAATCCGCACTATCGCCAAGCAAAAGAGCATACCGGCGCAGGTGATTTTGCAGAACTATATGTTCGAGCGGCTGCTGGTAAGGCTTGCCGCGTCAAACTATAAAGAAAAGTTCGTGCTCAAAGGCGGCATGTTGGTTGCTGCCATGGTAGGACTGGATAATCGTGCGACGATGGATTTGGATACGACGCTTAAAAATCTTCCGCTGACGCCGGATGTCATCCGTGCCGCGCTGGAGCAGATATGCGTCATTCCATATAACGACGGCTTTTCATTTACAATCGACGCAATCTCTCCCATTCGCGAGAATGATTTGTATGGCGGCTATCGCGTGGCGATCAAAGCCAAGTTTGACACCATTCTAACGCCGCTTAGCATCGATGTATCAACGGGCGACGCCATCACGCCGCGCGCGATACTATATCGGTTTACCGAGATATTTGACGACGGGAAATCCTATGATTTGTGGGCGTACAACATTGAAACAGTGCTGGCGGAAAAGGTTGAAACCATCCTTCGCCGTAGCGTTTTTAACACGCGCCCAAGAGATTTTTATGACGTTTTCATATTAGCCACAACACAGCGGTTCGACAAAGCTGTTTTCGCGGAGGCGCTGCGCGCAACGGCCAAGCATCGTGGCACGCTCCAGCAGATTGGGGATGTGCCTCACATACTCCAAAACCTTGCGCAAAGCCCGGAACTAGCAGCAGCATGGGAAAACTATCGCGGCCAGTTTGTTTATGCAAGGGATATTTCGTATGCGCAGATTATGACGGCGCTAAGGGAGTTGCTGGCATAAGGCTATAACAAATACGTGCGCGTGCGAATCGGGGGATTCCTCCATCTTGCATCCTTGACATCCAATCTGCCTTGGGGTATCATGGGGAAAATCGAAGAGAGGTCAATGCGGTGCGGCAAGCGTTAGGGAAAATCGCATATACTATCGTTGGTAACGTCAAGGGTTAAGTGTCCTTGGCGTTTTTGTTATTTTGTTCACGAGAAGAAGGAGGCTAGTCTATGCTCAAGGGAAGAAATCTCATAGCGCCCGTCGATTTTTCCATGGAGGAGATCGCGGGTGTGCTGGATACGGCGGACAGGATCATAGAGGATCAGGCCGCGTTTTCGCAAAAATGCCGGGGGAAGGTGCTTGCAAGCCTTTTTTACGAGCCTTCCACGCGCACGAAGTTTTCGTTCGATACGGCGATGCTGCGCCTTGGCGGCGAGGTGATCGGCTTTTCCGATCCCATGACCTCCTCTACCGCCAAGGGGGAAACGGTGGCGGACAGCGCCAAGACCGTCTCCCAATACGCGGACATCATCGTGGTGCGCCACCCCAAGGAGGGCACGGCGCGGCTGATGGGACGCTACGCCGACTGTCCCGTCATCAACGCGGGCGACGGCGGGCACATGCATCCCACGCAGACGCTGACCGATCTTTTGACGATTCGCCACGAGATGGGCACGCTTGACGGTCTTACCGTGGGCGTGTGCGGCGATCTTATGTTCGGGCGCACGATCCATTCGCTTGTGACCTGCCTATGTAGGTGCGAGGGAATCCATTTCGTGTTCATTTCGCCCAAAGAGCTTCGCATGCCCGAATACGTCAAGCACGCTGTCCGGGAAAGCGGGCATCAGTGGGAGGAAACGACGGATTTGGAAGGCGTGATACCAAAGCTTGACATACTGTATATGTCCCGCGTGCAGCGCGAGCGCTTTGTAAGCGAGGAGGAGTATCTGCGCCTCAAGGATTACTTCATTCTCACGCCTGAAAAGATGGCGCTTGCTAAGGAAAAGATGATCGTGATGCATCCGCTGCCGCGCGTCAACGAGATCGCAACCGCCGTGGATGACGATCCGCGCGCGGCCTACTTTCGGCAGGTGAAATTCGGCATGTATGTGCGCATGGCGCTGATAATGGCGCTGCTGGGCGTGGAATAGCGGGAGGAATTGGAATGGAACAGCTAAAAAACACGGGCGAGGGCATAGTGGTCTCCAAGCTCGTCAACGGTATCGTGATCGACCACATCAAGCAGGGACAGGGATATAAAATCTTCAAGCAGCTGGGGCTTGACACGCTCGAGGACGTCGTGGTGCTCATGCGCAACGTGCCCAGCCGCAAGATGGGGAAGAAGGACCTCATCAAGATCGAAACGGATATGGAGGTCAACCTCGACGTTTTAGGCTTGATCGATCCTAACGCCACCGTCACCTACGTCAAGGACGGCAAATCGGTGAAAAAGGTGCGCCTTACGCTCCCCAAGCGCGTGGACGGCATTTTGACGTGCAAAAACCCGCGCTGCATTACAAACCAAGAGCGCATCGCAAACGTGCGCTTTACGCTGGTGGACGAGGAAAGCAAGGAGTACGCCTGCGAATACTGCGAAGCGAGGACGCGGCTGTGAGTCTGCGCCTTGCAAACGCCCGCATCGTGGACGCGTTTGGCGAACGCCGGGGCGACGTCTGCGTGGAAGGCGGAAAAATCACGGACGACGCGCCCTGTGACGCGACGGTGGACGTGTGGGGCATGGTCGTGACGCCCGCGCTTGTGGATATGCACTGTCACCTGCGCGATCCCGGCTATCCCTTGAAGGAAACCATGGAATCCGGTATGCGCGCGGCTGTCGCGGGCGGGTTTGGTACGCTTTGCGCCATGGCGAACACGCTGCCCGTCATCCGTACGCCGGAGCAGGTGATGGCAAACGAAAAGAAGGCGCGCGCGCTGGGGCTTTGTACGCTCGTGCAGGCGGCGGCGGCGGGGGTCGATTTGAAGGACGAAACGCCCACGGACTACGAGGCGCTGTCCAAAGCGACGCGCGTCATCTCCAACGACGGCAAGACCATCTTTTCGGACGCGTTCATGCGGCGGCTACTCGAAGCCTCCGCACAGTACGGGTTTATCATCAGCACGCACTGTCAGCCAGAGCGCGAGATCGTCGCCCGCGACCTAAAGCTTCTGCGCGAGGTGGGCGGACGGCTGCATATTGGGCACATCAGCGCGAGGGAAACGCTGGAGATGATCGAAAACGCCAAGGCGGAGGGGCTCAAGCTTACCTGCGAGGTGACGCCGCACCATCTGTTCGGCTTCGATAACGATTATAAGGTGAATCCGCCGCTGCGGCACAAGGAGGATGTGCGCGCGCTTATCGGCGGCGTCAAGCGCGGCGTGATCGACTGCCTTGCTACCGACCACGCGCCGCATACGCCGGAGGACAAACGCGCGGGTATGGCCGGTATTTCCAATTTTGACTACGCGCTGGGCGTTTTTACGCGCGTATTTCGCGAAAACGATATACCGCTTACGACGCTCTCGCGCATGGCTTCCTATACGCCGTCCGGCTTGCTTGGAACGGGCTGTGGGCGCGTCGCGCCGGGTGAGAGCGCGGATCTTCTTCTATTTGATCCCGATGCTGCGTGGACGATCCGAAAGCGTGCGATGCGCTCCCTATCCCACAACACGCCCTTTGCGGGACGCAGGGTGCGCGGGCGCGTGCTCGCCGTGATGCTGCGCGGGGAGGTCGTCTACCGCGCCGGTGAAAAGAATGCAACGGATGGATAATATACCGATTTCGCGTTATCCACACAACGCATGTTCCATGTGGAAAAGGTGGAAAAGCGCAAGGCGGCACAACGCGGTTTGAGAAAAAAGGGGAAGCTTGCAATCTGCGATAGCTTAACGAGCCGTACGAACGCATGGCAAAATATGGAAATTCATAAGAAAACAGGGGGAAAAAGCACAATGATAATCGATAGACTATATAACGACGTAAAGAACAAAGGTCCCGTATGCGCGGGGCTGGACACGCAGCTTGGGTTCCTGCCGGGGTATCTGGTGGAAAAGTCGTGGACGCCGGGGGAAAAGATTTTCGAATTCAACAGGCGCATCATGGACGCCGTCAAGGACGACGTGGGCTGCTTCAAGGTGCAGATCGCCTGTTATGAGGCGCTGGGACTGGACGGTATGCAAGCGTTTGCGAAAACCGTCGCCTACGGGCGAAATTTGGGCTGTGTGGTGATTTCCGACGTAAAACGGGGAGATATTGCTTCCACCGCGAAACAATACGCACAGGGGCATTTTACGGGAGATTTTGAAACGGATATGATTACCGTCAACGCCTATATGGGCGTTGACGCGATCTCGCCCTACTATGAATACCTGAACGACCGCGAGAAGGGACTTTTCGTACTGGTGAAGACCAGCAACCCCTCCGGCGTGGATTTTCAGGACATGGATATGGGCGGCATGACGCTTTATGAGCGCATGGCTGCGCGCGTCGGCGCGTGGGGCGAGGGCTTCTTGGGCGAATGCGGCTTTTCCTCCATCGGCGCGGTGGCGGGCTGCACCTATCCCGAGGAATTCGAACGCGTGCGTGCGCGGATGCCGCACACCTTCTTCCTCATACCCGGCTACGGCGCGCAGGGCGGCACGGGGGAGGACATCGCGCGCTTCTTTAAGGACGGCGTCTGCGGCGTCGTGAACTCCTCGCGGGGGCTTATCTGCGCGCACAGGGGAAAGACCGACGGCGTCGATTATGTCAACTTCGTTCGCG
>JAQVRG010000001.1:10505-27526 GCA_028701165.1 Eubacteriales bacterium
ATGCGGGAAGACATCGCGCGGTATTTGTAAGCAGTATGCAGACGCTTATCGAAAACGTATCCATCGCGAAGGATGTGTACCGCATGCGCGTGGCGGGCGTGCCGCAGGGCGCGCCGGGGCAGTTTTTCATGCTGCGGGCGGCTGCGGGGCTGGAGCCGTTCTTGTCGCGTCCCATCAGCATCTGCGACGCGGCGGAAACGGAGACGACCTTTGTCTACCGCGTTGTGGGAAGGGGAACGGCGCTACTCTCTTCCCTTCGCGCGCATGACGCGCTTGAGGTTGGCTTGCCGCTTGGCAACGGCTTTCCGCTTTGCGCGGGACGTGCTGTGCTCCTTGGCGGCGGCTTGGGCGTTGCACCGCTTCTTTATCTTGCAAGGCGGCTCACACAGATAGGCGCATACACATGTGTGTATGCGGGCTATAGCGGCGAACCGTTTCTTTGCGGCGAATACGAGGCGGTTGCGAGCGCGTTCTTTCCGCAGCAGGCCGGCTTCATTACGGACGCTGTGGATTTTTCACTGGATGCGACCTACTATGCCTGTGGCCCCATGCCCATGCTGCGCGCCGCCGCGAAAAAGGCGAAAGAAGCGGGGGCAAGGCTGTATGTTTCGGTGGAGAGCCGCATGGCCTGCGGCACGGGCGCGTGCTTGGGCTGCACCATCCCCACGGCGCACGGCAATCGGCGGGTCTGCAAGGACGGTCCCGTGTTCGACGCGAAAGAGCTGTTTTTTGAGGATAGTCTATGAGCAATCGATTGGAAACCACCCTTTGCGGCGTGCGGATGAAAAACCCCGTGGTCGCCGCGAGCGGCGCCTTCGGCTTTGGCGACGCGTACGCGGCGTACTTCGACCCGTCGCTGCTTGGCGGGATCGCGGGTAAGGGCCTTACGCTGCGCCCAAGCGGCGGTAACGGCGGCGTGCGCGTGTGGGAAACGCCGGCGGGGATGCTCAACAGCATCGGTCTTGAAAACCCCGGCGTAGAAGCCTTTGTAAAGACCGAAGCGCCCCGTATGCGCGCGCTGGGGACGGCGGTGCTTTGCAATCTCGGCGGACATTGTGAAAACGACTATGTCGAGGGCGCGCGGCTTTTAAACGACGCGGATATCGACCTTCTCGAACTCAACATCTCCTGCCCCAACCTCAAGGCGGGCGGTATGGCGTTCGGGATGGAGCCGCGTACGGCTGCCGATATTACTAAAAAGGTCAAGGCGGTGACGCGCTTTCCGCTCGTCGTCAAGCTTACGCCCAACGCGCCCGATCTTGTGGGCGTGGCGAAGGCGTGCGAGGACGCGGGCGCGGACGCGTTGAGCCTTGTCAACACCTTTCTAGGTATGGCGATTGACACCAAACGACGGAAGGCTGTGTTCGACAACGTCTATGCGGGGCTGGCCGGACCCTGTGTGCAGCCCGTCGCGCTTCGCATGGTGCATCAAGTGTGCAAGGCGGTCACGATTCCCGTGATGGGGATGGGCGGTATTCATGACACGGAGAGCGCGCTCGCGTTTTTGGTGGCCGGCGCTGCGGCGGTGCAGGTGGGAGCGGCGACGTTTGCAAGCCCCATGACCATGCCGCGCATCATCGAGGGGTTACAGGCGTACTGCGAACAAGAGGGGCTTCAAAACATAAGTGAAATACGCGGCTGCGTCTAGGCGCGTCCGCGAGCGATGGAGGGAAATATGACTCAACAGGAAATCATCACCATTTTAAAGGACTGCGAGGCGTTTTTGGAGGGGCACTTTCTGCTCTCCTCCGGGCTTCACAGCGGCGGCTACTGCCAGTGCGCGAAGCTTTTGCGCTACCCGGACAAGGCTGCGAAGGTGCTATGCGAGATCGTGGCGCAGGTAAGGGATTTGGGGATTACCAAGGTATGCGGTCCCGCCATGGGCGGCGTGATCGTAAGCTACGAGCTTGCTAGACAGCTTGGCGTGGAGAGTATCTTTACCGAACGGAAGGACGGCGTGATGCAGCTGCGGCGCGGCTTTTCTGTGGGCGAAGGCGACAGAATTCTCATCAGCGAGGACGTGGTGACGACGGGCAAATCCACGATGGAAACGGTGGACGCGCTCACCGCGATGGGCGCTTCTGTCATCGGCGTCGCGTGCATCGCGGATCGAACCAAGGGCGAAAGCGCGTTGTCGCTGCCCATCTACAGCGCCGTCAAGCTGGATTTCCCCACCTACGAACCCGACGCGTGCCCGCTTTGCAAGCAAGGCTTGGTGCTTGTCAAGCCCGGCAGCCGCGCGGAGCTGAAGGGGTAGTAAAGGGAACGCACAAATGAAGCAACTTGAAGATAACCAAGCGAATGACCTATCGCAAATGATTGACAAAGCGACAAAGGAAGAATTAGCTGCGTTGGTAGAGAAGCATGTAAATACCGACGATAAGTTCCGATACGAGGTGCTGTCCGCGCTAGGCTCTACAGTCGCACAGGAGCTTGCGGCTGCCAAGGAGCTTATTACTAGCTCTATTCGCAGTAATACGAACAGGGGTTATATAAACTATCGCGGCTGTGATGATATTTGCTGCGACATGGATACGGTGGTGGAAAACGCAAAACGCCGAAACAGGCGCGGACAATACGCGGAAGCCATAGACCTGTCGCTTTATATTGTGCTTGCAGCTGCAAAACTAGCCTCACAAGCGGACAGCAGCTCCGGTGCGCTTAGCTTTACCTTGGAAGATGCGCTGAAGGTTATCGACGAAAGCACGGCTGCTATACGCGATGAGGAAAGGGCGCAAACAGATGCGCGCAAGGTGCTTGATAGGATTTTGAAAACGGCACGGAATAAGGCCTTTGATGGATGGGAGGAATGGCGCTACGCTTTGCTTTGCAGCGCGGCGCGGATATGCGATACAAAAAGCGCGGAGAAGCTAGTCGCCTATTTGGATCAGCAGTTGGTACAACTGAAAGACGAAGGGCATCTTCGTGATTTCTATGCTGCTTTGGATGTGGAAACGCGGTATTGTATCAAACGAACCATCGAGGGAAAGGAAGCGGCGCGACATTTTCTTAACGCGTATCTTGCGCTGGATAGTATTCGAGAACTTGCAGTTCATGAAGATATGGCTGACGGAAGGTATGATAACGCGGAGCGCCTTTGCCTTGAAAGGGAACGGGAGGATGTCGCGCGCAGTTCTATGCAGCCGAGAAGGTGGAATTATCTTCTGTACGAAATATATACGGATGCCGGTCAGAAGGAAAAGCAGATCGCGCAAGCGCAGAAGCTGTTTTTGTTAGGTGACATGTCCTACTATGATAAACTGAAAACCCTGCTAATCGAGAACGATCGCTGGGCGATTGCTTACCCAAAGCTAATGGAAATGGTGAAAGAAAAACAGTCGTACTATTACTATATGCGCTTGCTGGATAAAGAGGGAGAGACAGCGCTATTGATGGAACAGCTGCGCATGCATCAGGAGCTGGTTTTTGATTATGCAGAGCATCTATCGGGTGCGTATGCTGATGAAATATACCCAATGTGCGAAAAGCTGATACGGCGCGAGGCGCCGACGTTTTCTGATCGAAAAGGCTACAGGCGCCTGTGTTCGATGCTCCTGTTTCTTAGCAATATTGGCGGCACCGCGCACGCCCTTTCGCTGCTTGCGGCGCTGCGCGAGAACAACCCCAGACGGCCTGCCATGCTGGATGAACTTAACAAGGCGGAGCGGAAAATGTGGAAGCGGGTTTGATGATTTTGCGGCATGAAAGAGCTCGTGCGAGAAAGTTCGCTGCGTAAGCTGTGGGGTGAATCGCTTGCCGCTGTATCTTGTGCGAAAAAAGAAACCTCGATAGAATATATAGTATTTCCTGTCAGGTTGTGGTATGTTTTACTTATTATAGCATGATCGACGGGAAATGAAATGGAAGAAAACGTCGAGGGTCGCATAATGACCCAACAGGAGAAGAAGGAAAAACTCGTGCGCGTTCATTTTCGGGACGTGCTCTTATTGGCACAACGCGAGATTCCTGATCGTGCGCGCGCGTATGCGGCGGCGAAGGCCGCGCTGCGGCGTGCGTGCGCGCTGCTGGACGCGGGGGAGGAGGAGCAGGCGGTTGTCGCGCTGCTGCCCGCGCTGGCGGCGGAGGAGGTCGAGCGGGAACGTGCCGAGCTTCTTCGCATTCGTAAAACCGCGTTTTTGCAGACGCATTTTAGGGAGACGCTGCTGCGCGCACAGGCGGCGCTTGCGGAGCATGAGCAAGCGTACCTTGCTTCCAAGGCGGCGCTGCGGCGCGCGTGCGCGATGTTAGACGCGGGGGCGGACGAGGAAGCGGTTGCGTCTCGCCTTGCAGCGCTTCTTTCAGAGGAGATCGAAAAGGAGAAGGCGGAGAGTCTGCGCGTTAGCAAGGAACAATTTTTGCGCGCGCATCTGCTCGAATCGCAGCTTCTTGCGCACCGCGAGCTATCCGATAGAAAAAGAGCCTACGAGGCTGCGAAGGCCGCGCTTCGCGCCGCGTGCGGCTATATCGTAAAGGGCGGCGATACGACGGAGGCAGCGGCGCGTCTGCCCGCGCTTCTACAAACGGAGATCGTCAGAGCGCGTGGGGATATGCGTCCAACAGCACCCGCGCAGACGGTAAGCGCGTCCGGCGCGCGCCCGGGCGAAAAGCCGATCCCCAAGCCGCAGCCGCAGCCGCGCCCGGTACAGCTGGACGTACAGCGCGTGGAAAAGAAGTACGCCATGCCGCTTATGGACGCGTATCGGTTGCTTGGACGCATGTCGCTGCTGCTGCACAGGGACGAGAACGCACAAAACGGCGCGTATCTAGTACGCTCCCTCTATTTCGATACGGTTTATGACGGCGATTATTATGAAAAGATGGACGGCCTTTGCGACAGGCGTAAGATACGTCTGCGCGTGTACGACCCGGACGCGGCGAGCGCCAAGCTTGAACTGAAGGAAAAATTCGGCAATTTGCAGCGCAAACGGAGCATAACGGTAACGCGCGAGGAGGCGAGGCGCATGATGGCGTGCGACTACGCGTGGCTGTACGAGAGACCCGAGCCCGTGGCGGCGCAGCTGCATCTTTTGCTCAACGAAAACGCCTATGTGCCCAAATGCGTGGTGGAATATGACCGCACCGCCTTCTTTGTGCCGGAAAACGACATTCGCATCACCTTTGACGAGCGTGTGCGCGCAAGCGCGGGCGAGCTGGACGTCTTTTCCCCTACGCTTCGCTGTTTGCCCGTGATGGCCGCGGACGAGGTCATTCTCGAGGTCAAATACAACGGCTTTCTTTTAAGCTATGTCAAGGAGCTGGCGGGCAACGGCATACAAATGCCCGTATCCGCCAGTAAATATACGCTGTCCCGCGGTGTGAGCGGGCTGTACTAACCATAACGGAGGAACGGAACATGAAAGAGGTATTGTACCAGTATTTTTCACACTATTCGGGCGCGCTGACCGTGCAGGACGTGCTGCTAAGCTTCTTGGTGGCGGCGATCATCAGCGTGGTGATCTTCCTTGCCTACCGCCTGACGCACAGCGGCACGACCTATTCCGCCCGTTTCAACGTGTCGCTTGTGCAGCTGACGCTGGTGACGACGCTGGTGATGAACGTGATCGGCAACAACGTGGCGCTGTCGCTTGGCATGGTGGGCGCGCTGTCCATCGTGCGCTTTCGTACCGCCATCAAGGATCCGCGCGATACGGCGTACATATTCTGGGGGATCGCCGTGGGTATCTGCTGCGGCGTGGCGGAATTCATGATCGCGGGCATAGGCTCCGCCGTGATCCTGTTCTATCTTCTGATCTTCGGGCACGTTAAGAGCAACGAGCGGTTCCTCTTCATCGTGCGCGGCGCGCTTGCAAGCGCGGAGGAGATCGAAAAGTATGTGGAGACCGTTTTTAGCGGCGCGGCCAAGCTCAAGGTGCAAAATACCACCGAGAGCACCGTGGAATTTATCTACGAGGCTTCGCGCAGCATGGTAAACGCCGCCAAGAAGGGCGGCGACCCCGTGAAGGGCGTCTACAAGATCGCGGGGATTACGGCGGCGAATCTGGTCTGCCAGAACGACGAGATCAACAGCTAGGACAAGCAATGATGGTAAAGCGTCCGCGTCTGCTTGCGCTGTGCGTGACGATGCTGGTATTGGCGCTGTCGTTAGCCGCCGATATTTACGTCAAGACCAACGCGAAGCAAAAAGAGCATACCGTATACGACGATCCGCTGCCCAAAGCGCCGGCGGAGGAGGCGCCGTGCGCCGGTATCGACGCGGACTTTTCCATCAACGACAGCTTTTCTTCGCACCTGCCGCTGGTGGTGCTGGAGCTGAGCGAGGAGCCGCCCGTACAGGTGTATTTTGACACGGCGCAAGCCGCCTATCTTCCCATTGAGGGGCTGGAGCCGTATGTGCAGGGCACGCTCTCCATCATCGAGGGGGAACGAAACCGCGTGACGGACGCGCCCGCCCTTACGTCGCGCATCAACATCAAGCGCAGGGGCAATTCCTCCATGGTGTACGACAAGGCGCAGTACCTTATCAAGCTGGTGGGGGAGGACGGGCTGGACGCGCCGCTGGACATATTCGGCATGGGCGCGGACGAGGAATGGGTGTTGAACGGCAGCATGAGCGATAAGAGCATGATGCGCAACTACCTTGCCTATCGCGTGATCGACGACATTATGCCCTTTACGCCGGAAAACGTCTACTGCGAGGTGCTGCTAAAGAAGGGCGAGGTTTATAGCTATCAAGGGCTGTACCTTTTCGGCGAGAGCGTCAAGAAGGGGGATAGCCGCGTGGACATCGGCGGCTACAATCCTAACGACGATTTTAACGGCTATCTTGTGCGCCGAGACCGGTATGACGCGGACGCGGTGACGCTGGATACGTGGGCTACGCGCGAGGGGCTCTGCTACGGCAGCCTTGCGCTCAAGTATCCGCCCAAGGCGCGCGTAGAATCCAAGATGATCGGGTATGTGGAGCAGGACATCAGCCGCGTGGAGCATGTGCTCTATTCAAACGACCCGCAGGAGTTCGCCCGCTACGCCGACTACATCGACGTGGATTCCTTTGTGGATTACTTTTTGTGCAACGAGTTCTTCGGCAACTACGACGCGGGCAACAATTCCACCTATCTCTACAAGGACGAGGGAGAAAAGCTGCACATAGGGCCGGTGTGGGATTTTGACGGCGATCTTGACAACTACACGGTGGCGGCGATGGATCCTTCGGTGCTCGCCTTTCAGGTCAAGCCGTGGTTTGAACGCCTCTGCACGGACGACACCTTTATCGATAAGCTGCAGGCGCGCTACGCGGCGCTTCGCCGCAACGAGATGAGCGAAACGCGTGTGCTTGCGCTGATCGAGCAGATACGCGACTATATAGGCCCCGCGCGGGCGCGCGAATGGATGCGCTGGCGCGCGCAGTATGAGGAGGGCACCATGTTCGATTTGCAGGATACCGTCGATCCGCTCACGGGCGAGGTGACGGCGCACCGCCGCACGGACGCCTACGAGCAGGAGCTTTACCGCATGCGCGTGGTGCTAAGAAGGCATGGCTACATCATTCCCAGCAAGCTCATGGAGCTGCACGAGCTGACGGCGGAGCGTACGGACATTTCTGGGCATCCGGGCGTGCTGCTGATGCTCTGCGCGCTCGCCTTCGGGCTGCCGCTGCTGTGGATACGCCGGATCGGCTGAGGGAGGCTGCATGTTTTTCAAAATACCGGATTCGCTGCCGCCCCCGCAGTATTTTCTGCGGGATTACGCGACGTCGTTCATCATGTGGGCGGTGCGCGGCGCGCTGCTTGCGGGCTTGCTTTTTTCGCTTGCGGTGTGCGTGTGGCTGCTGCATCGTCAGAAGCGCAAATAGCGGGAGGGACTGCCTTTGCTTTTTTCCAGTATCGTATTTCTGTTTTATTTTCTGCCCGTGGTGCTGGTGGTTAACTACCTGCTTGGCTTTTCGCGTACGCTGCAAAACCTGTGGCTTTTGATCGCGAGCCTTTTCTTCTACGCGTGGGGCGAGCCCGTCTATGTGTTTTTGATGCTGGCCTCCATTTTCGCAAACTACTTTCTGGGTCTTATCATCGGAAAAAGTAAGGAGAAGGACAAGCCCACAAGGCGCTGGGTCGTCGTCGCGTGCATCATCAATATCGGGCTGCTGTTCGTTTTTAAATACCTTCCCTTTACGCTTTCCAATATCTACCGCATGACCGGCTCCGCGCTGACCGCGCCCAAGATTGCGCTGCCCATCGGCATTTCGTTTTTCACCTTTCAGGCGCTCTCCTATGTGCTGGATGTGCAGATGAACAAGACGAAGTACGAAAAAAGCCTGTTCTACGTGGGTCTGTATATCGCGTTTTTCCCGCAGCTGATCGCGGGACCCATCGTGCAGTATAACACCGTCGCGCAGCAGATACGCGAGCGCAGGATCACGATGCGCATGTTTTCCGTTGGGCTTTGCCGCTTTACGGCGGGGCTGGGGAAAAAGATACTCCTCTCCAACAACTTTGCCATCCTTGCCGACAACATCTTCAACTGGAGCATGATCGGGCAGGAGTTCTACGAGGTGCCCATCCTGATGGCGTGGCTTGGTTCCATCTCCTATTCGCTGCAAATCTATTTCGATTTTTCCGCCTACTCGGATATGGCCATCGGGCTTGGGCTTATGTTCGGCTTCCGCTTTGATGAGAACTTCAACTATCCCTACATTGCCAAATCCATTACGGAGTTCTGGCGCAGGTGGCATATATCCCTTTCCTCTTGGTTCCGCGACTACGTCTATTTCCCGCTGGGCGGCTCGCGCGTACAGAATCGCGACAAGGAGATACGAAACCTCTTTATCGTGTGGGTGCTCACGGGCTTATGGCACGGCGCGGAGTGGAATTTCCTGCTGTGGGGCATGTGGCATTTCATCTTTATACTCGCCGAGCGCTTCTTCGGGTATCACGAAAAGCCGGGCTACAACGTGCTCAAGCACATCTATACGATCTTCATCGTGGTGGTGGGGTGGACGCTCTTTCGCGTGACGAACCTCTTTCAGGCGGGACGGTATTTTGCAAACCTCGTGGGTGCCAACAGCATACCCTTTTCCAACGATATGACGTGGATGCTGTTTCGTGAATACGGTATATGGCTGCTGCTCGGCGTCATCTTCAGCATGCCCGTCGCGCAGAAGATCAACGACATGCTGCTGGAGAACACCTGTAAACCCCTCTCTATCCTCTATAGCGTGCTGTATCCCGTGGCGATGCTGCTGTTGTTTGCGGTGAGCGTTGCGTACCTTGCGCGCGGCACCTATAACCCGTTCATCTACTTCAATTTCTAAGGAGGCGCTATGAAGCTGTTTTTTGCAAAAAAGAATCTAACGGCGCTTCTTCTGCTCGTGGCGATACTGGGCTTTTCCGCCGCGAACCTCCTCTACGGCAAGGACGCGCTGCTGGAAACGCTTACGACCATGCTGGATATTCAGAAGATAGAGGACGTCGACGCGCTCGTGGCGGGCGCGGAGGAGGCTGTCTCGGAGCAGCTTCTCTACAAGGTGCAGTTCGTGGAGGTGTACGGTTATATTCAAAAGCTGCTTTTTAAAACCGAGATCGACAACTTTACCTACGGGCAGGACGATAACGGATTTTTGAACTATCTCGGCTTCTTCCGCGAGGAGGATTCCATGCTGCCCGATTACGCGCAGCGCGTCGCGCGGCTCAAGGATATTGTGGAGGAAAAGGGCGGCAAGCTGCTGCTTGTGACCCCGCCGTGCAAATACGACCCGCAGGGCTCCGCCTACGCGCCGGGTTATCCCGTCAACGACGCTAACGCCCGCGAGGACGCGTTGCTGCTTTACGCGCACGAGGCGGGCGTGGACACGATGGATCTGCGGGAATCGCTGCGTGATTTCCCCTATCAGGAGCGCTTTTTTAAGGCGGATCACCACTGGACGATCCAAGCGGCGTTCGCTGCCTACAGCGCCATCGTGCAGGAGTTTGAGGATCGCTACGACCTTTTGCTCGATCCCGAAAACTTCTATCGCGACATAAACAACTACGACGTTTATACCTATAAGCAGGCGATGCTCGGCTCCATGGGGCGCAACACCGGCGTGGTGTTTTCCGGCCTTGACGACTATACGCTCATCGTGCCCAAGTTCCCCACCCACTATATCAACACCGCCAAGGAGCCCAACGGCATGGAGCTGGAAACCGAGGGCACGTTTGAGGAGGCGCTGCTCGATACGGTGCACCTTTCCACCAGCAACATCTACTCCAACTCGCTCTACAGCGTGTATTTGCAGGAGGTGCGCGCGTGGAACAGGATCGTCAACACCGAAAACCCAGACGGCCCCAAGCTTTTCTGCGTGCGCGATTCCTACTTTACGCCGGTGGTCTGCTTCCTTTCGCCGATGTTTAGCGAAATCCACATGATCTGGCCCTTGGGCGAGGGCGCGCCGGACGTGGAACGGTATGTGCGCGAAAACGATTTCGATTATGTGATCGTGGAGGTCTATCCCTACAACATCAACGACGATATGTTTGATTTTTGCCGGGCGGCGCTGGTGCCCTAGAATATACAACATCCTGTGGGCGCCGGACGGCAAAGGCACAAGCTGTGCCACAACCGAGAAAAAGATGTAAAAATCTGCAAAAAATTGTGCGCATCAGAAAAATAAAATGTCGTATAGGAAGGTATATTGCCTTGCTTTGCGCCGTTTGCACTGCTATAATAATGCACGAAAAATGCATGAAAATTGCGTTTAATATTTACAGGCACAACGGAAACGGGAGGCTGCTTGAAAAAGCGGAATAAAAAGGAAAAGGATCGTTTTTTGCGCAATCAGGACGGCGAGGGCATAAAAAACCGCGTCTGGCTGGGCTTAAATATTTTTTTCACCGTGATCTACCTCTTGTGGCGCGGCTTTTTTACGCTGCCGCTACAGATGGGCGCCGTATCCGCCGTTGCGGGCATTGCGCTTTTTGTGGTGGAGCTGCTGGGCGCAGCGGAGGCGGCGGTGCATTATTTCAACATGCACAAGATCGAAAATCATCCGCTGCCGGAGGCGCCCTATGCGCTTTTCCCGGACGTGGATATTTTTATCTGCACCTATTCGGAGCCTGTGGAGCTGCTGTATAAAACCGTCAACGCCTGCACCTTCCTCGATTACCCGGACAAATCCAAGATCCACGTTTATATCTGCGACGATGGGCACCGTCCTGCCATGCGCGCGCTCGCAGAGCAGAAGGGCGTTCATTATCTTACGCGCCCGGACAATAAGGACGCCAAGGCGGGCAACCTCAATTATGCTATGGCGCATTCCACGTCCCCGCTGATCGTGACGCTGGACGCGGACATGATCGTGCGGCACGAGTTCCTCATGCACACCGTCCCCTATTTTATCGACAACGATTTGAAGAATAAGGAAAGAGCCGAAAAGGATCAAATCAAGATGGGCTTTGTGCAGACGCCGCAGAGCTTTTATAACCCCGACCTGTTTCAGTTCAACCTCTTTTCCGAAAGCCGGATTCCCAACGAGCAGGACTATTTCTACAAGGATATTCAGGTGGCGCGCAACAAGTCCAACAGCGTTATCTACGGCGGCTCTAACACCATGATTACCCGCGCGTCGCTGGAGGCTATCGGCGGCTTCTTCACGGGCGCCATCACGGAGGATTTCGCCACGGGTATCGAGCTGCAAATGGCGGATTTCGTCTGCATCGGCGTCAATGAGGTGCTCGCAAGCGGCCTTTCCGCGACGTCGCTGCCCGACCTCATCCAGCAGCGCACGCGCTGGGCGCGCGGCGTGATCGCCACAGCACGCAAGCTGCATCTTGTCACCACCCGCAAGCTGACGTTTGCGCAAAAGGCGAACTACCTTGCGTCCACTTGGTATTGGTACGCGCCCTTCAAGCGGCTGATCTATTTTATGTCCCCCATACTCTTTGCTACGTTCGGGTACATGGTGATCCGCTGCACGCTGCTAGAGGTGCTTATCTTCTGGCTTCCCATGTATGTAAGCAGCAATGTTTCGCTCAAAATGATGTCGCGCAACATCCGCACCATCAAATGGACGAGCATCTATGAAACGATACTATTCCCCTTCATGCTGATCCCCGTGCTTCTTGAAAGCGTGGGCATTTCGCTTAAAAAATTCAAGGTGACCAGCAAGGACGGCAACAATCGCACGAACCATCCCATCGCCTACGCCGCGCCCTTTATCGTGCTGATTATCCTTTCCATCGTCGGCATCGTCAACTGCTTTATCATGATGCTGCAAAGCGGCACCATCGATACGGTGGTGGTGCTCTTTTGGCTGCTGGTCAACGTCTTCAGCCTCTTTATGGCGATGTTTTTCGTGCTGGGGCGCGCGTGGCACCGAAAGACCGAGCGCGTGCAGGCGGCGCTTAGCTGCGAGCTAGCGGACAGCGTGATACGCGTGCCGTGCCTTACGCGGGACTTTTCCGAGGATGGGCTTTCCGCCATGCTCGACGAGCCGGTGGATCTTGACGATACGGTGACGGTTTCCATCAAAAACGAGCGCTACAGCGTCAAGATGAAGGCGGAGGTGCGGCATGTAGACAAGGTGGGCAAGAAATACAAATATGCCTATCGGATCACAGACCGCATGGACAGCTTTGACCAATGGCTACAGCTGCTCTACGACAGGGAGCCTACCATGCCTACCACGCTGGACGGCGGCAACAGCAGCTTTGACGATCTGCGCATCAATATCACCAAGCGCTTGCAGGGTGATTCCTACGAGAACCGCCAGCAGCCCCGCATCGTGATGGATTGCGTGCTCAAGGACACGACGGGGCGGGATGTGCACGTCATCAACTTCAACTATCGCTATATCGCCGTGCAGGAGGAGGGGGAGACACACATGGACGGCTTCGAGCTGCCCATAGGCGGCGGGTTGACGCTGCAATGCCTCTACACGCGCAGCATCTGCCCTGGCAGGAACCTCTACAAGGTGCACAATTACGAAACCGCGCACGGGAGCGTGCGAAACCGCGCGCTGCTCTATCTTTGGATACGCGCGCACACGGGCGGCACGATAGAGCCCGAAAAGAAGCCGAAAGGAGGAAAGAAGCCCTATGCGCCAAAAGAAATGGATTTCACATAAGGCTATGTGGTACCCGCTCCTGCTTTTGCTTCCGATTTTCATGCTGCTTCTTGCGCTGTTCTTTTTGTACCGGCACGGCGAGGCGATTCGCTTTGCCGAAAATATGGGCGCCGGATGGAATCTTGGCAACACCTTGGACGCGCACAGCATCGAGCCGCCGGACGACGACATTCTCTCCTTCGAACAGGTGTGGGGCAATCCGCCCGCAAGCCGGGAGATATTCGAAACGGTCAGGGCGGCGGGCTTTCGCACGCTGCGTCTGCCGGTTTCTTGGTTTTCCCATACGGACGAAGACGGAAATATCGACGACGCGTGGATGGATCGCGTGCAGCAGGTGGTGGATGAAGCGCTGGATTGCAATTTCTATGTGATCCTTAATGCGCATCACGAGGACTGGCTGTCGCTGGATGGCGATCCGGCAGCGCTCGAAAGAAACCTGTGCACGATGTGGTCGCAGATCGCGTCGCGGTTTGCCTTCTACGACGAGCGTCTGCTTTTTGAGGGCATGAACGAGCCGCGGCTTGTGGATCACGAGGAGGAATGGACGAGCGGCACGCCGGAAGCCAACGCGGTTTTGATGGATCTCAACGACGCGTTCGTTCGCACCGTGCGGCAAAGCGGCGGCAATAACGAAAAGCGGTATCTGCTTGTTACGCCCTACGCCGGCAACCCCGAACCCGAGGCGATTGCGGCGTTTCGCATGCCCAAGGATCGCCGCGTCATGGTGACGGTGCATGGGTATAAACCGTACCGCTTTGCCGCGAACGCGGAGGGAACCGCCGAATGGAGCGCGTCGAACGCGGAGGACACACAGTGGGTGGACGAGACGTTTCCGCTTCTTTACAACACCTTTATTCGCCGTGGCGTTCCCGTTATACTGGGCGAATTCGGCGCGCTTGATAAAAACAACACCCAAACGCGCGCCGCGTGGGCGGACTATCTTGTGACGCGTGCGAGGGAAAATAAGATCATTTGTATTTGGTGGGACGACGGCGGGCGTGAAAGCCGTCCCATACGCTACGCGCTGCTTGACCGCAGGACGCTTTCATGGTACTATCCGCAGATCGTGGAGAAGCTGTGCGGAAAATGACGCTTTCGCGCGCGTTTGCGTTTGTGTTATGCGTTGGTTCATGGTATAGTGAATGTATATATAATAGATGGCCGTTGAGCCTGTACGCGCACGGCGCGCGGGAAGGAATCGGAGATGGAACAAGCGAAAAAAAGGCTGCTGGTGGTATTCGGCACGCGGCCGGAAGCGATCAAGATGTGCCCGCTCGTCAACGAGCTGAAAACGCGGGAACGCTTCGAAATCAAAACCTGCGTGACGGGACAGCATCATGAAATGCTGCAACAGGCGCTGCGCGTGTTTGATGTCAAGCCGGATTACGATTTGGCGATCATGCAGCCGGAGCAGACGCTTTTTGACGTGACGGCGCGAACGCTTCAATCCATTAAACCTGTGCTGGAGGAATACGCGCCCGCGCTTGTGTATGTGCATGGGGATACGACGACGGCGTTTGCTTCTTCGCTCGCGGCGTTTTATTTGCAGATACCCGTGGCGCATGTGGAGGCGGGGCTGCGCACGAAAAACATCTATTCCCCCTTTCCCGAGGAGTACAACCGACAGGCGATCAGCCTCGTGGCGAAATATCATTTCGCGCCCACGCAGATGGCGCGCTACAACCTGCGGCTGGAGGGAAAGCCGTTTGAATCCATCTATGTTACCGGCAACACGGGCATCGACGCGCTGCGCACGACCGTGCGTGCCGAATATACGAGCGAGCTTCTTGACTGGGCGCAGGGAAGCCGTCTGCTTTTGATTACGGCGCACCGGCGGGAAAATCTCGGCGCGAATATGCACCACATGTTTCGCGCGATTCGGCGCGTACTCGCCGCTTACAGCGATGTAAAGGCCGTTTATCCAGTGCATCTAAACCCGCAGGTAAAAAGCATTGCCAACGAGGAGCTGGGCGACTGTGCCAACATCCGCCTGATCGCGCCCATGGATGTGTTGGATTTTCACAACCTGATGAACCACAGCTATTTGATATTGACCGACAGCGGCGGCATTCAGGAGGAAGCGCCGTTCTTGGGCAAGCCCGTGCTCGTAATGCGGGAAACGACGGAGCGCCCGGAGGGGGTGGAGGCAGGCACGCTGCGGCTGGTGGGAACGGACGAGGAGATCATCTATTACGCCTGTCGCCAGCTCTTGGACGATCCGGAGGAATACGCGCGCATGGCCAAGGCGAAAAACCCTTATGGCGACGGCCACGCGAGCGCGCGCATCGCGGATATAACAGAGCGGCTGCTCTTTGACGAGTAAGTGTAGCGGGACGCGGCGAAAAACCATCAACGGGAGGAAACGCGGCATGTACGGATACGTAAAACGGCTGATGCTACTATTGCTGCTATGCGCCCTGCTTTCGGGCTGCAAGCAAGCGCCGCCGCCCGTGCTTACGCCATCCATGCAGCAGAGCATGGAAGCGCCGCCCGCTGTCACGCCCACGCCGGAGCCGCTGCCCACGCCCAAGACGGCGCAGCGTATCGACGTCCCCCTAACGTATTTGGAGACCGTGGGCGGCGCGCGGCTGTACAGGATGGGCGATACGCCCTACATCACGCTGGAGCCCGCCATCGAATACGACGTTTACAAGGACGCGATCCTGCTTCGTGCGAAAGCGCTGCGCGCGCTTGCCGCGGCGCATCCCGACGTCGATTTTTTTGCGTATTTCATCAAGCGCGCGGGGAATTGCGACTGGTATAGAAGCGCGGGCTTCGACGTGTACGATTACGCGTCGCTTGCGCAGCGCGCGCTGACCGAGGACGGCACGATTGAATTTGGCATGTACGAGCCGGCGGATTTTCAGCAATATATGGAAGAAAGCTACCGGCTGGATTTTCACCAGAATCATATAGGCACCTATCGATCCTATACGGAGGCATACGCGCTTATGTGCAAGCGTCTGCCGCTTTCCCCCATGCTAAAGCCCGTGGGCGAGATGGATTACGACGCGCTGCGCATCAGCTATTATAAGCTGACGGAGAACCCCGCGCCAAGCGAGGACATGGATGTGTTCAAGACGTACCGATACGACTTGGGCGAATACCAGGAATTTGTGAACGGACGGGAAAGAACGCTGGGCATGGAGGAGGAATACGCGCGCGGCGAATTTGACCGCGACCCATACGCGCTGCACCAGCTATCCTTTTTTGGCGTGGCGGGCGGCGCCGTGCGTACGGAATTCCACCATCCCGACGCGCCCGATCTGCTGCTGCTGGGAGATTCGCAATGCAGACCCTTTCGAAAGCTGCTCGCGTATCATTTCAACACCACCTACTATATGGATCTTGACACCACCAACCAAACCGATCTGGATGCGTTCATCCGCGAAAACGGGATCGACGCCGTCGCGCTGATCGGGCAGATGAGCATGTTTGAAAGCTATGATGCGGCTTGACGCTGCATCACCACAACACGGCTATTTCGTGTGAAAATATGTCCAAATCGTTGCCGATTCATGGACGGAATATTACCGGCAAATGAACATACCTTAAATATCGCGCCCAATTTGTTCCATTCCTGCCAAAACGCGTTTTATAATGCAAGAGACTACAAACGAAGGTGTCTCTCGCACTGCGTATTGACAGGGGGAATCGAGCATGAAAAAGAGATTTATTGCGCTGCTGTTGGCGGGCATGCTGCTAGGCTGTACGGTGTGCGCCCAAGCTGTTTCTTGGGGCCCCGTAACGAGTAGCACCGAAAATTCCCCGTTTTCCGTAGAGGTCATCAAGCTTGGCGTGCGCACGGACGCGAAGGGCGCGCCATATTATATAGAAAGCAAGAACCTTGCCGCCTACCCGCAAAGCACGGTCTATTATGCTATCAAGCTTACGCTGCCCTCCTACATGGACGCAAACGCGCATTACAAGCGCAGCGATTTACAGATGGGCAGCTATGTTACGG
>JAQVRG010000080.1:0-5630 GCA_028701165.1 Eubacteriales bacterium
AGCGCGCGTTGGGCTCTTCTAAGGACAGCGGCGTGAAGGTTACGGAGATCAGAGAGGATACCTCCCCCTTCAAGCTGGATTATAACCCCGAGCACCCGGACGCGAACGAGGAAGGCTATGTGGAGATGCCCAACGTGGATCTCGCGGTGGAGATGATCGATATGATGGCGGCGACGCGATCCTACGAGGCCAACATTACCGCCGTCAACGCCTTCAAGAGCATGGCGCTTAAGGCGCTTGAGATCTAAGAGGAGGATGAATAGATGCCGGATATTTCTTCCGTACAGGCGGTAGCTAACGTCATCAACGGTCTTTCCGCGTCGGGGCAGAGCACGGCGGAAAGCGGCGGCGTATCCTTTCAGGACTTTTTGAGCACCGCGCTCAACGAGATGACGGATACGGGCGAAACCTCCATCGCGTTCAACGACGCGCTGCTGATGGGGGAATCCAACAACCTGCACGATCCCATGATCGCCGCGACGGAGGCCGAGCTAAGCGTAAGCCTCGTGGTGCAGATACGCGACAAGGCGCTTGACGCCTACAACGAGATCATGCGCATGCAGGTTTAAGGAGGAGACGAGGATGCGGACGCCGGCGGTTCCACAGATCAATACGGCGGGTGGAGGCATGACGGGGGATATCCTGCTCATGATCCTCTATCTCGTGCTGATCCTCGTGGGCGCGTATTATGCGACGCGGCTGTTCGCGCGCATGGCGCAGCGCGGCGTGCTTTTGGGCGGCGGCAAAAACGCTTTCCGTCCGGGGGCGTATATCACGCTTATTGACAGACTGGCCGTGGACAAGGAGCACAGCGTGCTTCTGATCAAGGTCAACGACGCCTATTACCTTATCGGCATGGGCGAACAGGTGACGCTGCTGGAAAAGCTGGGCGCCCTGCCCGAAGAATTGGTTGCGCAGGCCGAAGCGCAAGCGCCCAACGCGTTTCAAACCGTGCTGGACGCGTGGAGAGAGCGGGGGAAGCATGAAGAAGAATAGTCCCCGCCGCGTAAAACGCAAAACGGGACGGCTGCTGCGCGTGCTTTGTATAGCGCAGCTCGTCCTGATCCTCATGGTGAGCGCCATCGGCTGCGTATCGCAGGCGGATATCGACGCGGCGCTATCGGCGCAGGCGGAAACGGCGGATACGGAAATGCCGTCGGCGACCGAGGGTATTACGGATCCGCAGGACGAGCTTACCGATGAGGAGTTTCTCGAGGGCGAACAGGCGGAGACGGAGGAAGATCCCACCGTGCTGGGACAGCTGACGGAGCTTTTGGGCAGCCGTTCGGCAAGCGTGCGCATCATCGTGCTGCTCACGCTTTTATCCATAGCGCCGTCGCTGCTTATCATGCTCACCTGCTTTGTGCGCATCATCATGGTGCTGGGCTTTACGCGAAACGCGCTGGGCTTGCAGCAGATGCCGCCCAATCAGGTGCTGATCGGCTTTGCGCTGATCTTGACCCTGTTTGTGATGTCGCCGGTCATCGATCAGATCAAGACCGAGGCGTATATACCCTATGTGCTCGAGCAGATCGATCTGGAGGAGGCGGTGGAGCGCGGCTCCGGCCCCTTGCGGGAATTCATGCTGCGTCAGACCCGCGCGGACGATCTTGGCATGTTCTTCCGCTTCACCGGAGAGGAGATACCGGAGGATGTGATGGACTCCCCCATGAAGATCGTGATCCCCGCCTTTCTCACGAGCGAATTCAGGCGGGCCTTCGAGATCGGCTTCTTCATCTACATCCCCTTCATCGTAATCGACATGATCGTGGCGAGCACGCTCATGTCCATGGGTATGATGATGCTGCCGCCCATCACGATATCGCTGCCCTTTAAGGTGCTGCTTTTCGTTGTGGCGGACGGATGGAGCTTGACGGTGCAGTCGCTTCTTTCCAGCTTCGGCTAAGTAAGCCCCGAAAGGGGCGGCGCAGGAAGCATCGACACATTATGCGTTGGGAGGAGGAAAAGCGCATGACGCAGGAATTGATCATCACCGTGATGCGGGACGCCGTTATGACGGTGCTGAAGTGTTCCCTTCCCTTGCTGCTCGCGGCAATGGTGATCGGCATCATCGTGTCCATCATACAGGCGGCGACGCAGGTCAACGAGCAGACGCTTGCGTTTGTGCCCAAGATCATAGGCGTGTTTCTGATGCTGCTCTTTGTAAGCGGCTATATGGTTTCCGAGCTGACGGACTTCTTTACGCGCATGTATGGGTATGTCGCCCAACTGATCTTCTAGTGGCGGCGCTTAGGGAGCTTCAGACCGTCGCGCTCGACTACATATTGCTTCTGTTCCTGCGGGTGGCGGGTATCGTTTGGTCGAACCCCGTCTATGGGCGGCGCAGCATTCCCGGACCCGCGCGCATAGCGTTTGCGCTGGCGCTGACCTACTTTTTCTTTACCGCCGTGCCCGTTACGGTGCAGCCGGCGTACAACACGCTGCTTACCTATGCGCTGCTGTGCGTCAAGGAGATACTCGTGGGCGTTGTGATCGGCTTCGTGCTCACGCTGTTTTTCAGCATCTCCCATTCGGCGGGGCAGATGATCGATATGCAGATCGGCTTGGGTATGGCGAACGTGTACGATCCGCAGACCAACGCGCAGGTGCCCTTGATGGGCAATTTGCTCAACGTGGTCATGATCCTCGTGTTTTTTGCGGTGGGCGGCGACAGGAAGCTGATCAGCATCCTGTACCTGACCATCGTGAAGATACCCGTCGGCGGCGTCACGCTGACGGCGGATACAGCGCTGGCGTTTGTGGATATGTTTGTGGCCATGTTCATTTTGGCGGTGCGCATGGCGCTGCCCATCATCGCTTCGGGTCTGATCACGGAGGCCATTATGGGCACGATCATTCACACCGTGCCGCAGCTGAACGTTTTTGCGGTGGGCATGCCGCTGAAGGTCGCCATGGGGTTTGTGGTGCTGCTCTTGATCCTGCCGGTATACGTGGAGTTTTCCGCGGTGATCTTTGATGAAATGTATGTAAGCTTGAGCGATCTGCTTGCCACGATGGCGGAGGTATGATGCGGTATGGCGAGTAACGAGGGCCCCGGCGGCGAACGCACAGAACCGGCAACGCCTAAAAAGCGCCGGGAGGCGCGGGAAAAAGGGCAGGTTCGCAAAAGCCAAGAGCTGGTCTCGGCGCTTATGCTCATCATCATGTTCGGCGCTCTTTCCCTGCTGGGGCCGGGCATGTGGGGCAATATGCAGTCCCTCGTGCGTAACGGCTTAACGCTTACATGGCGGCAGGGCGAGCTGCTTTTAGCCTCTGACGTACCCCGCCTTTTGCAGCTGGGCGCCACGGAATTCGCGCGCATTATTCTTCCGCTGCTGCTGATCGCCTTTACGGCGGGCGTCTGCGTCAACGTTGTGCAGATCGGCTTCCTGTTTTCCTCCAAAGCGCTCGAGCCTAAGTTCAGCCGGCTGAACCCTTTGGAGGGGATCAAGCGCATGTTCTCCACGCGCACGCTCTTTGAGATGGCCAAAACCATCGCCAAGGTCATCGTGATCGGCGTGATCGCCTATGACGAGATCATCAAAGCGGCGCCGAGTTTTACTATGATGGCGGGCAACAACATCAGAGCGGCCATCACCGCGACGGCTCTTGCCATACGAAACGCCGGCTTTAAGATCGGCCTCGCGCTGCTCATCATTGCAATCTTCGATTTCCTTTACCAGTGGTACAAGTACGAGAAGGACCTGCGCATGACCAAGTACGAGGTAAAGGTGGAGTACAAGCAAACGGAGGGCGACCCGCAGATCAAGGGACGGATACGCCAAAAGCAGCGGCAGATGGCGGCCATGCGCACCATGGAGGCCGTTCCGCAGGCGGATGTGGTCATCACCAACCCCACGCACTTCGCCGTCGCGCTCAAGTATGACGCGGAGGTTTCCGACGCGCCTGTGGTGATCGCCAAGGGACAGGATTATTTGGCGCAGCGCATCAAGCAGATCGCGCGGGACAACGACGTGGAGATCGTCGAAAATGTGGAAGTCGCCCGCAGCCTCTATGCCATGTGCGAGGTGGGCGACGCGATACCGCTGGAGCTTTATCAGGCGGTAGCCGAGATACTGGCGCGGGTATTCAAAAGCAGGCAGGGCAAATAGCGTCGCGCGAGCGCGAGCGAGCAGTTGCGAATCGGAAAACTCGCCAAAGGTTGAAGGATCTTTGGCGAACAACGGGGAGTAGGAATGAAGTTCAAGCTGCAAGACGTGGTCATAGCCGTTGCGATCCTCGCGGTCGTGATGCTGATCATACTCCCCATACCGCCCGCCATAATGGATATCACGCTCGTGCTCAACATCGCGGTATCCTTGATGGTGCTTCTTATGACCATCTACATCACGGAGCCCTTGCAGTTTGCGTCCTTTCCGACGGTGCTGCTGCTGCTGACCATCTTCCGCTTGGCGCTTAACATCCGCACGACTACGCTGATATTGGGCAACGGCGGCAACGCGGGCAACGTGATACGGACATTCGCAAACTTCGTAATAGGCGATAACCTCGTCGTGGGCGTGATCATCTTCTTGATCATCATCATCGTGCAGTTTGTGGTTATCACAAAGGGCGCTGAGCGCGTGGCGGAGGTCGCGGCGAGATTCACGCTCGACGCCATGCCCGGCAAGCAGATGGCGATCGACGCGGACTTGAATTCGGGCCTTATTGACGAACAGCAGGCCAAGGAACGCCGCAGCAAGATACAGCGCGAAGCGGATTTCTACGGCGCAATGGACGGCTCGAGCAAATTCGTCAAGGGCGACGCCATCATCGGCATCCTTATCACCATCGTCAACGCCGTGGGCGGCTTGATTATAGGCCTTGTAGGGGACGGCGGCATGACCACAGAGGAGGTGGTCAACACCTATATTATCGCTACTGTCGGCGACGGCCTGTGCAGCCAGATACCCGCGCTGCTCGTATCCACCTCCATGGGCATCATCGTCACCCGCGCGACCTCTGAAAACAATTTGGGGCGCGATCTCGCGGCGCAATTTGGTGCCCAGCCCTATCTGTTTTTGATACTGGGCGGCATGCTGCTTATATTTGCCGTGATCCCCGGCATGCCGACCATTCCGGTGATTCTGCTTGCGCTACTGATGGCGGGGCTTGGCTACTTGCTGCTGCGCGCGCATAAAAAGGCGGAGCAGGAGGCGGCGGCGCCTAAGGACGTGCAGGAGGAGGCCGCCAAGGAAATGCTTAAGCCCGAAAAGGTCACCACGCTGTTGCAGGTTGATCTGATCGGCGTAGAGCTGGGCTACGGTTTGCTGCCGCTTGTAGACACGACGCAGGGCGGCGATCTTCTTGAGCGTGTGGTCATGATACGAAGACAGCTTGTGATGGATCTTGGCATCATCGTGCCCGTGATACGGCTTAGGGATAATATCCAGATCAATTCCAGCCAGTATGTGATCAAGATCAAGGGGATCGAGGTAGCCTCCGGCGAGGTTAAGATGGATCATTTTCTGGCGTTGTCTACCGGCGACGTCATGGGCAAGATCGACGGTATCCCCACCGTAGAGCCGACCTTCGGCCTTCCGGCTTTGTGGATCACAGCCGCCAACCGGGAACGTGCGGAGCTTTTGGGCTATACCACGATCGATCCGCCCTAGATCGGAAGAGCGTCG
>JAQVRG010000080.1:5640-6950 GCA_028701165.1 Eubacteriales bacterium
ACATCTGACGGATGTGATCAAGCGCCACAGCGCGGAGCTTTTGACCCGGCAGCAGGTGCAGATACTGGTGGACAACCTCAAAACGCAGCAGCCGGCGCTGGTGGAGGAAGTGGTGCCCAAGCTATTTTCGCTGGGCGAACTGCAAAAGGTGCTTGCGGCGCTTCTGCGCGAGGGCGTATCCATACGCGACTTGGGCACAATCTTGGAAACGCTCAGCGATTACAGCGCCGTAACAAGGGATACGGAAACGCTGGTGGAGTATGTCCGCCAAGCGATGGGAAGGGCCATATCCAAGCGCTTTATCCCGGACGGCAAGGCGCGCGTCATCACTGTGGATGCCTCCGTGGAGCAGCTGATGGTGGAGCGTATGCGCCGCACCGATCAAGGCACCTATGTGGCGCTGGAGCAAAACGAACTGCAAGCGATTTTCTTAAGCCTCAGAAACGCGCTGGAGCGCATCACCAATATGGGACTTACACCCATCGTCCTCACGTCGCCCTTGATCCGCAGGCAGTTTAAGAAGCTGACCGAGCAGATCGCGCCCGATTTCGTGGTGCTTTCCTATAACGAGATCAGTTCCGACGTACAGGTAAAATCCGAAGGAGTTGTTACGCTTAGATGATGAAGACGAAAACGTACTATTCCAAAGAGCTGTCCACAGCCTTGGATCAGATCAAGAACGAGCTGGGCGCCGACGCCGCCATCGTGCGGAGCCGCAAGACGCGTCAGCCCGGGATCAAGGGCTGGTTTTCCAAGCCCGTGTACGAGATCGTCGTAAGCTATGATCCGGACGACCTGCCGCAGGAGAAGGGCAAGGGGAGCGCATGGAAGCCCTACCCCAAGCCCCCGCAGCCGCCTGTGCCGCTTACGGGCCGCACTGTGGCGCCCAAGGCTGAAATGTCCAAACCCGAAACGCCGAAAAGCGAAAAGCCTGCGGCGGCAAAAGCGGAAACGCCGGCAGCCAAAGCATCCGAGCTGGAGGCGACAGCGGCTAAGGAGGAAGCGCCCAGCCTTACCGATGAAGAGATGGAGCTTGCGAAGCTTTTGCTGATCGGCTCCACCAGCCCCAAGGAGGCGCGGCGGGCTGATATCCTGCATGCCGTACCGGACGAAGCGATCGCGCAAAGCAGGGTAAGCGCCTATCAGATCGTGCAGACCATGGCGTCACAGACCGTGGACGACGCGCCTGTCATCGGCGCGGCGGTATATCCGCCGTTGCCGCAAAAGGAGAGCGCCCCGTCGGGGAAAGAACCCGCGAAGGCGGATAAACAGAAGGAAACCGAAAAGAAGACGGAAACGGCGGCGGAAAA
>JAQVRG010000081.1 GCA_028701165.1 Eubacteriales bacterium
CGCTGACGGCGACGTTCGCGCTGGTGCTGCCAAGCTATGTCATCATTTGCATCATCTTCGGCTTTTTGCAAAAATACAAGGAGAGCAGGCTGGTCAACGATATTTTTGCGGGCTTGCGTCCGGCGGTAACGGGTCTGATTGCCGCGGCGGGATGGGTGGTGCTGCAAATGGCCGTGATCGCGCCCGTGCAGGCCGCCGCTTCCTTTTCCTTCGCGCTGCTCATACCCTTTGCGCTGCTGCTTGCCTTATTGGGGCTTTATTGGGTACTTAAATATAATAAGAAAGATCTGCATCCCCTCGTCTACATCGGCATAGCCGCTGCGGCGGGGATTCTGTTCAAGATGTAGTGGGCTGTTCATGCGGCTGATTCCCTTGTTTTCCGGTTCTTCCGGCAACTGCATACTCCTAGAAGCGGGCGGCGCGCGGCTGTTGGTGGACGCGGGCCTTCCCGGGCGCACCATCGAAGCCGCGCTGTCGTCTGTGGGCGTTTCGCCACAGACGCTTACGGGCATATTGGTGACCCATGAGCATATCGATCACACGCGCGGCATAGGCGTGCTTTCCAGACGCTTCGATCTGCCCGTTTACGCGAACGCGGGCACATGGGAGGGGATGCAGGCGGACGTCGGCCCCGTGGCGCTTCGCAATATGCGCATGTTTGAAACGGGGCGGGAGTTTTATGCGGACAAGCTTTTGATTCAATCCTTCCCTACGCCGCACGATGCGCGGGAATCCGTGGGCTACAGCTTCGCGGCGGAGGACAGGCGCGCGTCCGTCATGACGGATATAGGCTATGTGCCCGAGGCGCTGTTGGACGCCGTGGGGAAAAGCGACCTTCTGCTGATCGAATCCAATCACGACGAGGAAATGCTTAAGGTTGGCCCGTATCCGTATCCGCTCAAGCGCAGGATACTCGGCGATCAAGGGCATCTTTCCAATGAGAATTGCGGGAAAACGCTTTGCAAGCTCTATAAGCGCGGCGTGCGCTGCGCCATATTGGGGCATCTGTCCAAGGAGAACAACTACGAGCAGCTTGCGCTGGAGACCGTGCGAAGCGAGCTGCGCTGCGAGGATATACCCGACGACGCGTTTCAGCTTACGGTGGCGCACCGGGATCGTATCACGGGGGTGTTCGTGCTGTGAATATTTCGGTGATTTGCGTGGGAAAGCTCAAGGAAAAGTATTACGCGGACGCGTGCGCCGAATTTTTGAAGCGCCTGTCGCGCTATGCGCAGGTGCGCATGCTCGAGGTGGCGGACGAAAAAGCGCCCGAAAACATGTCGGAAGCGCAAAAGGAGCAGGTCAAGGATGCGGAGGGCGCGCGGATTCTTGAGAAGATACGGCCGGGCGATTATGTGATCGCCATGGATCTGCGCGGCGAGGAGCTGACCAGCGAGGAAACGGCCGCGTTTTTGCAGGCGCGGATGAACGAGGGCAGGAGCGATATTGCCTTTTTGATCGGCGGATCGCTGGGACTTTCGCGCGCGGTGCTGCGGCGCGCGGATACGAGCCTTTGCTTTGGTAAAAACACCTTTTCCCATCAGATATTCCGGCTTATGCTGCTCGAGCAGATTTACCGCTGCTTCAAAATACTGCATCATGAGCCTTATCATAAGTAAGTTATTGGATTATGACGGATTGGCGCGCGAAAAAAACATAAGTTTTTGTCATATGCTAATTATTGCACGTTTTATGGAGGTGGCTTTGCTATGATCGACGAGCGGGAAAAGCCGGCGCTTGCGGCGCTGGAGAAGCTGGGGATCCCTTATAAGCGCTACGAGCACGCGTGCGCGCTGACCATGGAGGACTGCGTGGATATCGGCGCGGACGTGGGGGCGCACCATTGCAAGAACCTGTTTTTGTGCAACCGGCAAAAGACGGATTATTATCTGATGCTGATTCGCGGTGATAAGAAGTTCAAGACCGCGGTGGTGTCAAAACTGCTGGGCGTATCGCGGCTTTCCTTTTGCGACGCCGAACAGCTGATGGATAAACTTGGCTTGCTGCCGGGCAGCGTGACGGCCATGGGGCTTCTTTGCCCCAACGCCAAGGATGTGACCGTCGTGGTGGACGAGGAGGTTGCGAACTTCCCTATGGTCTGTGTGCATCCCTGCGTGTCCACGGCGTCGCTTGCGATCACGGGTGCGGATCTGATGAAATTCCTGCACAGTACAGGGAATTCCTTGCGCTTGGTGAACGTGCCCGATGAAGACGCGCAAGAATAGCGCGTTTTTCTTGACATCGGCAGGAAGATTAACGATAATAAACTGACGTGATATTGGAAGAAAAGAGGACGCCGACATGGAAGAAGCACGCATAACGAAGAATTTTATCGAAGCCTTTATCGAGGAGGACATGGCCACAAAGGAGAACCGCATCCAAACGCGATTCCCGCCCGAGCCCAACGGCTATTTGCACATAGGGCACGCAAAGGCTTTGTTCATCGACTTTTCCATGGCGGAGAAGTATGGCGGCAAGTGCAATCTGCGCTACGACGACACGAATCCCACCAAGGAGGACGAGGAGTTTGTGGACGCTATCCAGCAGGATATCGCTTGGCTGGGCTTCCATTGGGATAACGTCTTCTATGGCAGCGATTATTTCGATACCTGCTATGATTTGGCGGTCAAGCTCATCAAAAAGGGCGTGGCGTATGTCTGCGATCTTGATAAGGAGCAGATGCGCGAATATCGCGGTACGCTCACTGAACCCGGCAAAAACAGCCCGTGGCGGGATCGCAGCGTGGAGGAAAATCTTGATCTGTTCGAGCGCATGAAGAACGGCGAGTTCCCCGACGGCTCGCGGACGCTTCGTGCCAAGATCGATATGGCGTCCCCCAACATGAACATGCGCGATCCGGCGATGTATCGCATCATTCATATGTCGCACCATCACACGGGGGACAAGTGGTGCATCTATCCCATGTATGATTTCGCGCACCCCATTCAGGACGCGATCGAGGGCGTGACGCATTCCCTGTGCTCCTTGGAATATGAAGCGCACAGGCCGCTTTACAACTGGGTGGTGGAGCAGTGCGAGTTTGAACATAAGCCGCGCCAGATCGAGTTCGCGCGCTTGAACCTTACCAACACCATCATGAGCAAGCGCTATTTGCGCAGGCTTGTGGAGGAAGGGTATGTTTCCGGCTGGGACGATCCGCGCATGCCGACCCTGTGCGCCTTGCGCCGCAGGGGCTATACGCCGGAGGCCATCAAGGATTTCCTGACGCGCGTGGGTGTGGCGAAGGCGGATTCCGTAGTGGACAGCGCGATGCTCGAGCATTGCTTGCGCGAGGATCTCAACGTACACGCGCCGCGCATGATGGCGGTGCTCGATCCGATCAAGGTCGTGATCGAAAACTGGGACGAGGGTAGATTCGAGGACGTTTCGATCGAAAACCTGCCCGGCGGCGACGAGACGCGTACAGTGCGCTTTGGCCGCGAGCTTTATATCGAGCGCGAGGATTTTTCCTACGATCCGCGCAAGAAGTATTTCCGCTTGAAGCCGGACGGCGAGGTGCGCCTAAAGGGCGCGTACGTCGTCAAGTGTACCCATTACGAAACGGACGCGAACGGCAATGTGACGACCGTGTATTGCACCTACGATCCCGAGACGAAGGGCGGCGAGTGCGAAAGAAAGATCAAGGGCACCATCCATTGGGTCGGCTGTGCGGACGCCGTGCCCGCCGAGTTCCGCCTCTATGAGCCCATGATGCAGGACGTCAACGAGGAGAATGCGGAGCTTGACTTTGTGGAGCGCTTTAACGCCGATTCCCTCATCGTGCGGCAGGGCTTTGTGGAGCCGGCGCTTGCGGCGGTAGCGCCGGGGTATCGCGCGCAGTTCATGCGGGTGGGCTATTTCTGCGCCGATCTTGATTACACGAAGGACAAGCCCGTGTTCAACCGCGCGGTGGGGCTTAAGGACAGCTTTAAGGTCAATGAATAATAAGTAATTATTCATTGTTAATTGCATGAAGGCTTGCGTTGTATACGCGAGAAAGTAAGGAAAACGGTAGGGGAATATAGATGAAGGAAGTTAGGACGCGCTTTGCCCCGTCGCCTACGGGGTATATGCACATTGGAAATCTTAGAAGCGGCTTGTACGCGTACCTTTTTGCCAAGCATAACCACGGTAAGTTTTTGCTGCGCATCGAGGACACGGATCAGGAGCGCTTTATCGAGGGCGCGACGGAGCTTATTTACCGCACGCTCAAGGACGTGGGTATGAACTGGGACGAGGGGCCGGATATCGGCGGCGCGTTCGGCCCGTATGTCCAAAGCGAGCGAAAAAGCCTGTATCTTCCTTATGCCGAGCAGCTTATCAAGAGCGGCCACGCTTATCGGTGCTTCTGCACCAAGGAGGAGCTGGACGCGCGCCGCGCCGCCGCGACGGCGAAGGGCGAAACCTTCAAATACGATAAGCATTGCCTTGCGATGAGCGAAGCGGAGCAGCAGCGGCGCATGGCCGAGGGGCAGCCCTACGTTATCCGCCAGAACGTGCCGACGGAGGGGACGACCAGCTTTACCGACTTGATCTTCGGCACCATCACCGTCAACAACAGCGAGCTTGACGATAATGTGCTCATCAAGGCGGATGGGATGCCGACCTATAATTTTGCGAACGTGGTGGACGATCATCTCATGGCGATCACGCATGTGATGCGCGGCATGGAATACCTTGCCTCCACTCCGAAGTATAACCTTCTCTACGAGGCGTTCGGCTGGGAGATCCCGCAGTATATCCACATGACGCCCATCATGCGGGACGCGCAGCACAAGCTTTCCAAGCGCGACGGCGACGCCTCCTACGCTGATTTTATAGACAAGGGGTATCTTAAGGAGGCGCTTCTTAATTATGTGGCGCTGCTTGGCTGGAATCCGGGCGACGAGCGGGAGTTTTTTACGCTTCAGGAGCTTTGCGGGGCCTTTGACGTATCCGGCATGAGCAAATCTCCGGCGATCTTCGACGTGAACAAGCTGACATGGATGAACGCCGAATACATTCGCAGGCTGACACCGGAAGCGTTTACGGCGCATGCCCGCCCGTGGTACAAAAAGGCGGGCGTGGACGGCATGGACGAGGATGTGCTTTGCCGCATCTTGCAGCCGCGCGTCGAATATTTTGCGGATCTTCCCGACAGGGTGGATTTTCTTACCGCGCTGCCCGATTACGACATAGAGCTGTTTACGAACAAGAAGTCCAAAACCGACGCGGCGGTTTCCGCGCAGGTGCTGGATATGGTCATTCCGGCGCTTGAAGGCTTGTCGGACTGGAGCGAAACAGCGCTCCACGACCTGCTCATCGGCATGGCGGAGGCGCAGGGCATGAAAAACGGCACGCTTTTATGGCCGGTGCGTATCGCCATGGCGGGCAAGACCGTCACGCCCGGCGGGGCGATTGAGATCGCATTGCTTCTAGGCAAGGCGGAAACGCTGCGGCGGCTCAAGCTGGGACGCGAAAAACTGTGCTGAAAATCAGCAAAAAAGCGTTGCAAAGGGCTTTTCTTTGTGATACTATTTGAAAGCTAACGTGCTTCTTGCCCCCGCAAGGGGGCCACTAGACCAGAAGGAGGTGAAAAGCGTGAACAAATATGAAGCAATGTACGTCATCACGCCCGAACTTGAGGATGAGGCAAATCGTGCTGTTATTGACAAGTTTGCAGGCATTATTACCGCCAACGGCGGTGTGATCGAGGACACGGACGAGTGGGGCAAGAAAAAGCTCGCCTATCCCATCGATTACAAGACGGAAGGCTACTACGTTCTCGTGCATTTCGAAGGCGCGTCCGAACTCCCCCGCGAGCTCGAGCGTAACTTTAAGAATGACGAAAACATCATGCGTTACATGGTCGTGCGCCGCGAAGCCTAAAACACGGAACAAGCATAGAACATAGCTGGGAAAGGAAGATAAGGAAGATGAACAAAGCGATTTTGATTGGCAACCTGACCCGTGACCCCGAACTGCGCACCACCCCCAACGGCGTAAGCGTGTGCTCGTTTTCCATCGCGGTCAACCGCAGGAGAGCGAACCAGCAGGGCGAGAGAGAAACCGATTTCTTCAACATCATCGCGTGGCGCGGCTTGGGCGAAAATTGCGCCAAATATCTTGCCAAGGGACGCAAGGTGTCGGTGATCGGCGAAATACAGACCCGCACTTACGACGCGAAGGACGGTACGAAACGCTATGTAACGGAGATCATCGCCGACGATGTGGAATTCCTCACGCCGCGCGAAGGTTCCGGAAATTACGCGCCCTCGTACGAGGCTGCGCCGGCGGGCAACACGCCGCCCGCGGCGGAAGGCTTTACGGATATCGAGGACGATCAGCTCCCGTTCTAAACGCGAGGAGCTATATGACCGAGAAAGGAGTTTGACCATGGAAGAACGCAAGAACATGAGACCCCGTCCCCGCAAGGGCCGCCGCAAGGTTTGCGGTTTCTGCGTAGATAAGGTTGAGCATATCGATTATAAGGACGTGAACAGGCTGCGCAAGTTTGTCACCGAGTCCGGCAAGATTATGCCCCGCCGCATGAGCGGCGTCTGCGCCCGCCATCAGCGCGAGCTGGCGATCGCCATCAAGCGCGCCCGCATTATGGCGCTGCTGCCCTACGTAGCGGAATAAAAGCAAAACAATCCACTTCACAGAAGAACGTTAGAATAGCAAACAGCCGCCATCGCGCGGCTGTTTTGCGCATCGGGACACACGAATTTGTTGTAATCCGATCCCGCTTGCGCTACAATAAAAAGAACGACAGAAATGTATAATAATCTTACGCCGAAAAGCTGGCGGAGGAATGGAAGGATAGAGGAAGGTAAGGATTGGATACGCGCATACCCTTAAAAAGGATCATGGTCGTGCTCGCTTTGGGGCTTTGGGGCGCGCTGGGCGGCATTTCCGTGCCGGCGCTGCTGTTG
>JAQVRG010000082.1 GCA_028701165.1 Eubacteriales bacterium
TCTGCGGCGTTTTCCCCTCGCGTATGAGATTGCGGATCGCGTCGTTGACCATCATCACCTCGCAGGCGAGCACGCGCCCACCCCCGATCTTCTTAACAAGCTGCTGGGATATGACGGCCTTGAGGGTCATGGAAAGCTGCATGGCGATCTGCTTTTGCTGCCCTTCGGGGAAAACGTTGACGATGCGGTCCATGGAATCCGCCGCCGAGTTCGTATGCAGCGTGGAAAACACCAAATGCCCCGTTTCCGCTGCTGTCAGCGCCGTTTCGATGGTGTTGAGATCGCGCATTTCGCCTATGAGTATCACGTCCGGGTCCTCGCGCAACACCGCCCGAAGACCCGCCGCGTAGGACGCCGTGTCCTTGCCGATCTCACGCTGGTTGATCACGCACTTGTCCGGCGTGTAGATGTATTCGATGGGGTCCTCCAGCGTGATGATATGATCCGTGCGCGTATGGTTGACCTCGTCGAGCATGGCGGCCAAGGTCGTGGATTTGCCGGAACCCGTTTCGCCTGTGATCAAGACGATGCCACTATGCAGCAAAGGCAGCGTCAGCACGGCGGGCGGAAGCCCCAAATCGTGCACGTTGGGAATCTTGTCGCTCAATATGCGAACGGCGGAGGAAACGTGTCCCTGCTGGCGGAAAAGATTGACGCGCACGCGCACGTCGTCATAGCTGTCCGCAAGGTCCAGTTCGCCGATGCGCAACATCTCCTCATAACGATCTCCCGCAAGCTGGCGCGCAAGCGCCTCGCATTGCTCGTGCGTCAGCGGCTCCGGGCGCATATCGGCAAGATCGCCGCTCAAACGGTACTTAGGCGGCAGTCCGCATACAAGATGCACATCGGACGCGCCCGCGGCGGCCGCCGCCGCGATGATGGAGCGAACATCGTTCATAATCTTCCTCCTAGGATCAACACAAAGCGCCGTTATACCACGGTGGAATTGATGGTGCGCACGGCGTCCTCCACGGTGGTAACGCCTGCGAGCACCAGCTTGCGGCATTGCGCCGCGAGCGTGACAAAGCCGTTTTTGCCGGCGATCCTCTCGATCTCGTTTTGCCGCGCGCCAGCGGACACCGCAAGGCGCATATCCCGGTCGATCACCAATATCTCAAATACGCCCACGCGGCCGCGATAGCCCGTGTGGAAGCAATCCGGGCAGCCTTTGCCTCTATAGAGCGTGGGCGGCGTATCGGTTTTTACGCCGATAGACGCAAGCTCCTCGGCCGAGGGGATGTACGCCTGCTTGCAATGCGGGCATATGCGGCGCACCAAGCGCTGCGAGATCACGCCCTTGAGCGCACTTGCTATAAGATACGGCTCCACGTCCATATCCTCCAAGCGGTCGATGCTGGTGATGGCGTCGTTGGTGTGCAGCGTGGATATGACCAAATGTCCCGTAAGCGCCGCGCGCATGGCGATCTCCGCCGTTTCATTGTCTCGTATCTCGCCTACGCACACGATATCCGGATCCTGACGGAGTATGGAGCGCAGACCCGAAGCGAAGGTCATGCCCGTTTTCTCGTTGATCTGCACCTGATTGACGCCCGTCATCTGGTATTCCACAGGATCCTCCAGCGTCACGAGGTTGACCGTTTCGCGGTTCAGCTCCTGAATCATGGTATACATGGTGGAGGATTTGCCCGAGCCCGTCGGCCCTACGATCAAGATCACGCCGCTTGTGTTGCTAAGCAGGTGATCGTATTTATCAAGATCCTCGCCCGTAAGGCCTATGCTCTTTTTATTGAGCATGCCGCCGGATTTATCGAGCAGGCGCAGCACCATCTTCTCGCCGAAGATGGTGGGGAGCGTAGACGCGCGCACGTCGATATCCGTTTGCTTCACGCGCACGTTCGCGCGCCCGTCCTGCGGCACCTTGCGCTCGGCGATATCCATGCCGCACATGACCTTCAAGCGCGCGATCACAGCGTTCTCAAGGTTTTTGGGCACGGTGAGCGTATTGCGCATCATGCCGTCCACGCGCATGCGCACATACAGATTCTCCTCGCGGGGCTCAAGATGGATATCCGAAGCGCGCTCGGATACGGCGCGCTCGATGATGGAATTGACAAGGCGCACCGTGGGCGCCGATTGCACATCCTCGCTGGTCGCCGCGGCCTGCGCGGCGCTCGCGCGCTCCGCCTCGACCTCCAGCTTCATTTCCTCGATGGCGCGCGCCGCACCCTCGTTGCCGTAGAGCACGATGATCGCGCGATCCACCGCCTCCTGCGTGGCGATCATGGGTACGATCTTTTTCCGGGTCGCCGCCTTCACGTCGCCTATGGCCATAAAGTTGAGCGGATCGGTCATGGCGATATACAGCGTGTCCTTAACAAGCTTAATGGGCACGAGATTGTATTTTTTCGCTATGTTGCGGGATACAAGCTTCGCCATCTCGGACGGGATCATGTATTTGGTCAAATCGATGAACTCGATGCCAAGCTGCATGGTCAGCGATTCGATAAGCTGCTTCTCGGTGATGAAGCCGTTTTGGATCAAAACGGTGCCAAGACGCTCCTTGCTCTGCTTTTGAAGCTGCAAAGCCTCGTCAAGCTGCGCGTCGGATATGACGCCTACAGAGACCAGCAAATCGCCCAAGCGTTGATAAGACATAGACACCACCATACCGTTTGAAATCAATCTTAGCAATCTAAGACAGGTTACTTGTATTATACATACTTTCGTCGATTTTTGAAAGAAAAATACGCCGGAATTGCAAAATGCGTCCATTAAATTGCGATTATAGACAATTTATGCTATACTTTCCTAAATATATGACGAGATATGAGAACGAGGCTATCTGTCTCCTTGCGCGAAAACATGTTTATGCAGGAGGATCGTTTACCTTTGATGCACGATAGAAGCGTCCAAGCGACAGCGCGCCGGCGGCAAACGCAACGCGGCTTTACGCTGATAGAGCTGCTGATCGTCGTCGCCATCGTGGTCGTGCTGGCGGCCGTCGCCATCCCCATGATCAATCAAAGCAAAAACGATCTGGAAAGCGCGGAGCTGGACGCCGTCGCGCGGCAGATCTTCATCGCCGCGCAGAACAAAAGCACCGCCATGGTCGCTTTGGGTACGTTTGACGATTTTGACGCCGGCAGGGAAGCCGCTATTCTTCCCGACGGCCTTAATGAAAACGGCGAATACCATTACGCCGGGCATACCTACCTAGCCAAATCGTATCTGGAAATCCTTCCCGCGGGCGCTATCAGCAGTAATGTGCTGACCGATCAGTATTACATAGAATATAACGCCAAAACCGGCGACATCTACGGCGTTTTCTACGGCAAAAACGGCTTTGATTACGCGGAAGCCGTCCTTTTGCGCGCCGAATCGCACCGAAAGACCAAGGGCGGCGTAGGCATCGGCTACTTTGGCGGCGCCGTGGGCGCCGGTATGGAGGCTGTGCGCACGCAAACGCCCGACTTCACGCTCGTAAACGGGGAAGAACTCTACGTCCGCTTCGCGCGCATCGACGAAGGAACCGTCTATACGCTCACCGTCGCGGACGCCACGTCGCCGCAAACGGAGCCGCTTTATTTCCGCATCGATACAAACGACCTTATCGGAAGCCGTATCGGCAGCGAGCCTAACGTTTCCGGCGCGGTGGTAAAGCTGCCTTTTAAGGAGGACGTCGACGGTTCCCTCTGCATCCTGCTCGACAGCCTTGACAACAGCGCCGATCCCAACTTTTCAAGCCGCCGCTTCAAGGATAATTTCACGGATGGAAACGGCAATGCGCTGCTTACGCCCGGGCATGATCTCTATCTCAGCGGCAAAGCGCAAAAGGCGGCGGACGAAGAGAAAAAGATACTGTATTTGGAGTCCGACAGCGTATCCTATTTCACCAACAGCCTTTTTGACAGCGCGCTAAGAGAAAAGGAACAAAACGAAAGCGTCGGCGTGCATAACTTCCGCCATTTGCAGAACTTGGACGCGGCTTCGGGTTACAAGCCCACGACCGCCTTGTTTGAAGCGCGGCTCACGGCGCGTTTGGACTGGAAGGACGCCGACGCGCGTAAAGCCACGGTGGGCTATACAGCGCCTGATACGCTGACGGCCATTTCCAACGACGCGCTGCTCGTCTTTGACGGACAGGGCAACGCGATCGAAAACGCGCCGCTTAGCGCCAATCAAAACGGCGCTTCCACAGACGGGACGGCAGGGCTTTTCGGCGTTTTCACCGGACGGAAGGATAGCGCGATCAAGCGCGTTCGGCTCGTGGATCCCGTGCTTGCGCCCGCGCAAAATGCCGCTGTAACGCACGCCGGCTTGCTCGCGGGCAGAGTGGACGGCAACCATGCGGCGATCACGGACTGCCGCGTTTTCGCCACGGCATCCGGCGGTGCGGCCAATGCCGAATGCGCGGCGATCCTGCCAAAGAGCGTTCTGTACGCGGGCGGGCTTATCGGCGCCATGCAGGGCGGTACGGTAACGGATTGCTTTGCGGCGATGCCCGTGATCCGGCTCTTGGACGACGCGCCAACAGAAAGCCGTTATCTTGGCGGTTTGATCGGCGCGGCCAAAGCCGCCGCGCTGGAGCGCTGCTACGCCAACACCGGCCTGCTGAACTGCGTCATGGGCGGCGAAAAGGACAAGCTCGGCGGCCTGATCGGCCTTGCCGACGGCGGCAAATGCGGCGCGTGCTACGCCTCCGGCGTGCTCGATCTCGACGGCGCAAGGGAAAGCTGCCAGTTAAGCGGCTTTGCCAATGTGCAAAACAACCCGGCTTTCACATCCTGCTATACCGTCGTAACCTATGGAGAAAGCTTATACGCGCCCGCTTTTATCAACCCCGCCAATAACGGCACGCGCGTCAACAACGGCGCAAAGGTCTACGCTTTCGCGGACGCGCCAAAGGGCGCAAGCGCGGACGGGCGCTTTTACCTGCGCACGGACGGCGTCACCGAATTTTGCACAGACGACGGGCAAACCTACGGCGAGGGTCTCTCTTATGACGCGATGAAATCCGAAAGCCTTCGCGCGCGCTTTTCCGACGCGCGCTGGGCAAACGCCGACGCCGCGCACACGCATGCGTATGCCGCCGCCGCGACGGGTCTATATCCCTTCCCCATCCCGACAGGCACGGCAACAAGCGCCGTCACGCCCTATCCCATCGATCACTACGGCGACTGGCCGGCGCGGCAGGGCGAAAAGTATCTAGCCTATTACGAAAAATATAAAAACGGTCAATACGGCTTTTTCGCCGGAAACGGCGTTGAAATCGATACGCTGCAAGACAGCGCGGACGCTGCGGTCGTCGAGGACGGCTACGCGGTGCTTTGCGAACAAACCGACCCCGCGCCCACGCTTGCATACGTCACGTCGGCCGGTCTTCGCACGGCGGCGCTTACGAACAGCGGGCAGCTCGTCGGCGCTACGCTGACGGCAGACGCTCAGGCGCACACCTATAGGGCGTGGTGCTTCCCGGCGGAAGCCTTGCGCGCAAGCGTCGCGCAGAAGCAGCCCGCTACGGCAAAGGACAGCTATTTCCATGTGTTCGCGGCGGGCGGCTATCGCCTCTTTGCCAACCCGAATTTTGCAAAATACGTCGTTAACGGGCTGGACGCTCTACCCGGGGTATCCTATGAGCCTACGCGCATCGTGCTGCGCACCTCGCGCCAGCTTCACAGGCTCAGCCTGCCCGCGCAGAACGTCTACTGGGACAGGGCGTTTTCGCAGGAGCGCCGCATCGATTTCGTTACCTATCCCGCGCAGGTCACGGATCAGCCCATGCCGCAGCCTATAGGCAACAGCGCCGTCCCCTTCACGGGCATATTCGACGGCAACCGAAACGTCATCAACGGCCTGAACGTCGTCGTGGACGCGGCCTCCGCCGACGAAGCCTGCGCCGGCATGTTCGGGGATTGCCAAGGCATGGCGCGCCTTACGCGCATACGCCTGCAAAACCCCAGCGTCAGCGGCGGTACGGCCTACGCTGGTATTCTCGCGGGAAGGCTGCGCGCGCAGGCGCCGCGCGAGGGCAGCCAAAACTTCATGGTGAGCGATTGCTACGTCTATGCAAAGGCCAGCGTGGAAAACGCCTTTTTGGGCGATCCCGGCTTCAACGGCGCGTGTACGCTGACGACCTCAGCCGGCATTGTCGGCGGGCTTGCAGGCTCCATCGAGAGCAGCAGCGTCTGCGATACGCTGGTAAGCCCCACGAAGATCGAAATGCGCGACGGCACGCACGGCGGCGGCTTTGCGGGCAAGCTGGACGGCGCGGACACGGTGATCGAACAATGCTACGCCAACACAAAGCTCTTGAAAACGGACATCGTTGGCATGCTCGGCGGCTTTGCGGGAGAGAGCACGGCCACGGTGCGCGGCGCTTACGCGCTGGGCGCGATCTCCGCAAAGGAGTCCGAGCCCGCCGGCTTTATTCACACCAATAACGGAAGCTGTACCATGTGCTACACGCTTTGCACCTATAACCAAACGGAGACTGAAGACCTGTATCTAACACACGGCTATGGCTTCTCCAAGGTCGCTACGGCGTCTAAGCTGCAGAACTGCTACTATTGGGGAACGCGCGGACTTATTGAATCCGACTTTGGCGAAACGTCCACCTATGGCGAGCTGAAAGCCCTGCGCGAAAACCTCGCGCTCACCACCTACGGGCGCTTTTCCCGCTATGCGGGCGAAACGCATCGCTATGAACAGAGCGGCGGTTATCCCTTCGCGTTTTTGATTCTATCCGACAATAACGTTCTCACCACCAACGTCATGCCGCACTACGGCGACTGGCCGTCCGCGGGCGGCACCTATCTCGCCTACTACGAGCAGTACCGGGAGGCCGACGGCAAAAGCTCCTACGGCTTCTATACGACCGTTTTCAACCAGTTGGACGACGCAAACGGCAGGGAA
>JAQVRG010000083.1 GCA_028701165.1 Eubacteriales bacterium
CGTATCCCGCAGCTTATAGGCGACGCCGTCCACCTCGATGGTGTGCTCCGTCCAGTTGACGCGCGAGAGCATATCCCGATCCCGCATATGGTATTCGCTTCTTCTTTGCACAAGCTGCCCTTCCAGCTTGAATAGGATCACGCTGATGGCTTTGTGCATACGCGCGTAAAGGTGCATGTCCCGGGGCTTATAGCGTTCTTCGGGGAGCTTGCGCGGCTCGAAAACGGGCGCGTCGCCGTAGGTTTCGTTTGCGAAAAGGGCAAGCGGCAGAAGGTTGACGCCATAGGCGTTTTCCAGCATGTCGAGGCTGTCGTACTGCACGCAGTTTTTGACGGCGACCGCTACGCATACGGGATTGCCCGCGGCCGCGCCCAGCCACAGCACGTCGTGATTGCCCCATTCGATATCCGCGTTGTGATAGGCGATCAAATGGTCGAGTATTACGTCCGCGTGCGGGCCTCTGTCGAAAATGTCCCCTACGATATGCAGCCTGTCCACCACGATCTTTTTGATGAATTCGGCAAATTCCGTAATCAGCGTTTCGGCGCTGCCCGTATCCACAATGGCGGCGATGATGTTTTCAAAATAGGATTCCTTTTCCCGCACGCCGTCCGTATTGATAAGCTCCTCCATGATATAGGCGGAATCGCGCGGCAGCGTGTTGTATACATAGGAACGGGAATATTTGGCGGCGACGTTTACCGCTACCTTGACAAGGCGGTGCAGCGTGACCCTGTACCAGTCGTTGAGATCCTTTTCCCGCCGCTTGGCTTCATAAAGCTTCTCCTCGGGATAATAGGTCAGGGAAGCCAGCGAACGCCGTTCGGATAGGGTCAAGGAATCGCCGAAGGTCTCGTCGATCTTGACGTATACCGCGCCGGAGCCGTTGTTTAAGATATGTAAGAACGCCTCGTGTTCGCCGTGGATGTCGCTCATGAAATGCTCGGTGCCTTTGGGGAGGTTGAGGATCGCCCGCAGGTTGATCATCTCGGCGCGCACGGATTGTATGCTGGGATATTTTTTTGCAAGCAGCGTTAAAAAACGAGCGTCACGGTTTTGCTCCATGTCATCCTCCTTGCGTCGAATGGGATGAATCATTATAGCATTGACGCGCGGTGGAAAACAAGAGCGGCAGCTTATCGGCAGAGGCCATTCGACCTTGCCGATGTTTACAATTCGCAACGGTTCGCCATGCGCACGGTCGCTGCGAATTGCAAAGCTAACCTTACTGCGTAAGGCTTTTCGCTCTCAGCGCGCATGTCGCTTCGGGCGATGAAAGGTCAACGGGCTTATCGATGGTTGAGATCCCGCGTTTCTAAAATCTCCGTCCATCGGGCGCTAAGATACGGATCGTACTGGGAAAGGGGGCGCAGGGCGTCCTCCAAGCGTTCCCGTTCCTTTGCGGTAGGGGTTACGTCGGCGCCGTGCACCAACGCGGAAACGGCGGGCGTAAAGATATTGGTCTGCCCCCTTCGCATCAAGCGTATACAAAGCTCCGCCGCAGCGCCGCCCGCGGAGAAATAGGTTTCGTCAAAGCAGCCGGCGCGGAAGAAAAGATCGCTTTGCAGCATCACGCATGCGCCGTGGAGGAGGGCTGTAGCGCGCACGGTTTGGGAAAGCCACGGCACGTTTTCGCAAAGGTTTGCGCTTGCCGTGCCCGCCGCGAGAGGCGTTCCCTCCGCGTCGGCAACGGCGCAGCCCACGGCGCCCGCGAGCGCACGGTGCGCCTGATCGAGCATCGGGACAAGGAATCCCGGCGTATCCATCACCGTATCCGGCCGCAGGAACAGCAGGATCGCGCCTTTTGCACTTCGCGCGCCGAAATTCCAGAGCGCCGCCATGCTCTCGCTGGGCATCGTGAGGATATCGGCGGCGCCGTTGGCGCGCAGCAGCTCGTAGTAACGCAGGATATCGAGGTTTTCCGACCCCGCGTCCACGATGCGGATGCGGTAGTAGGGATACAGTGCGTTCTGCTCGATGCTCTCAAGCAGGCGGCGCAAACGGCGCACGTTGTTCTTATTGGGGATGATGATGCTGATCTGTTCCTTGGCGCGCAGGGAGGTGCGAAGCCGAAAGGTATTTTTGCATAGCCCCGCCACGGCATAGCCGTCCAAACCGCCTTTTTGCAAATATGCGTCGATGCAGGCGCGCCCCTCCGTATCCGAAAGCGCGGGAAGCGCTGCGCGGCTTAGGAGCACCGCGTCGATATGGGCGGCGTGGGCGCTATGCAGCGCGCACCGCAGCGCGTACGCGTAAGCGGCGTCGTCGGTGAAGGCCGCCATGCCGCCCGCCGCGTCGTGCAGCTTTCTGCGCACGAGCAGAGGACGGCCTATGCAGTTATAGGAAAGAAGATTTACGGCATTGAGGTCGCACTTAAACTGCGGGCATAGCCGCGCGCCCGCGCGATGCAGGTCCTCGTCGGCAAAAAGAAGGTCGGCGCGCGGCGAAGCGTTGAGCGCTGCGGCGAAGTGCAGCAGCGCGTCGGGATGGAGTATATCGCCTTTAAAAAGGTACAGTACGTATTCTCCGTCGCCGCTGTCGTCGCGCAGCAGCTTGCAATGGGGATATGTCTGCGTGCGTAAAGCGTCGTCGTGCACGCCCTTTTCCGCGATCACGTCGATCTGCGGCGCGTACTCGATCTTTTGCGGCGGCTCGATCCTGTGCGCGGCGCGCCATGCGGCATAGCGCCGGTTATAGGATTCCGACACAACGGGAAACGCGCCCGCGGAAGATTGTCCCGCGCGCGCGAAAAGCGTTCCCAAAGAGTCGAGCAAGCCGTTCTGCATACGCCTAGTGTGCTTTGCGGCGGATGCGTTTATGCGTTTATTTGGCTAGCGTTTCTGGTTTTGTGAAATCTTCGTCCGCGACGGTGACCTTTTTGATGGCGACGCGCTGGCGCGGCCGGTCGGAAAAGTCGGTGGGGATTGCGCAGATGGCGTCCACCACGTCCATGCCGTCGATCACGCGGCCGAAGGCCGCGTACTGCCCGTCAAGGTGCGGCGCGTCGGCGTGCATGATGAAAAATTGCGAGCCGGCGGAATCGGGCGTCATGGAACGCGCCATGGAAATGACGCCGCGTGTGTGCTTAAGCGGATTGTCCACGCCGTTTTTCTTAAACTCGCCCTTGATAGAATAGCCGGGGCCGCCCGTGCCCGTTCCCTCGGGGCAGCCGCCTTGGATCATGAAGCCGGGGATGACCCTGTGGAAGATCAGCCCGTCATAGTATCCTTGACTGCAAAGCGTAAGGAAATTGTTGACCGTGTTGGGGGCGGCGCTCCTGTCCATCTCCAGCGTGATGACGCCGCCGTTTTCCATTTCGATTGTTACCATAGTGAGGCTCCTTTATTTCATAATAATTTAGGTAAATAGATAGATGGCGATCACGCCGTATACGTTAAACATAATTCCCAACCCCATCACGACGTATTCGTATCTGCGCGGTTCCCAAGCGCCCAGACTCAGTATATAGGCAAGCGCTAAGGGCAGCATGTCCACCGTGTAGCGCGCGCCGAACTGCCAGCCGCCCAGCGTTTTGTGCAGGCACAGGCACACAAGCTCCGCTGCAAAAGCGAACAGCAGCGCTGCGCGGGTATAAGCATAAGGCCGCCTAGCGCTTTGTGCAAGCGGCGGCAGCGTCGGCTTAAACAGAAGCTGGCGAAGGAGCATGGTAAACAGTAGCAAAAACAGCGGATTGGCCACATAGAACATGAAGCCGTCAAAAAAGGGAAATACCAAGCGCCCGTTCTCGAATTTGACGGGCAGGAAAAGCAGCTTTTTTAAATTGTCCCAAAGGTAAACGGCGGAGAACTGTCCATGCTCTGAGGCGGTGAATTCGGGCAGGTAGTTGTGGCCGAATTCCAGCACGTTTGAGAAGCGCGCGTAGTTATAGGCCATATAGCCGCCGCCGATGAGCGCGGGAAGGATCAGGGAGGGAAGCTGCTTCTTTACGCTTTGCATCAGCGTAAGGCCGCTTGCCGTATCTTTTTCGCAGAAGTAGAAAAGCAAAGGTAAAAACGCAAAAAAGGCGAAGGGGCGGCAGCCGACGGCGAGGGCGACGAGCGCATAGGCCGCAACGCGCCTGTTATAGAGCGCACAGAAAAGCGAAAGCGTCAAAAGCAGCAGGCAGTAGCCCTGCGCCTGAAACCAAACGCCGCCGTCCGTGCTCATCCAAAGCATGTTGCTGCCCCAGACGTAAAAGAAAGCGGCGACGGATGCGGACGAGGAACGCATGCCGGATTTGCGCATAGCGAAATACGCCGCGCTACTCGTGGCAAGCGCAAGGAGCATCATCAGGAAATTGTTGGGCGTTCCATCCTGAAATACAAAGGTCAGCGGCAGCATGAAAACGGAAGGAACGGGCGGAAAGGATACATAGTATTTTCCATTATATACCGCAAGCTCCAGCCAAGGATAGTTCTGTCCCAAATCCATGCGTCCTTCGCGCCATGAAAGAGCTTGCAGCGTATAGCTGTCCCAATCCGAATGCAGAAAAAGCGTGCCGCCCAGCAGGTCATGCAGCAGGACATACCCGCACAGCATGAGCAGCAGCATGCAGAAAAGATTGCGATTGCGTTGAAACATAGCCTTCATGGTTTTCATCATACCCCGGCGCCGGCTTTTTGAAAAGAGCGTTTTGCAGCGTTGGCTGGCGATCGCGGAAAAATGTGGAAAAATGGAGAAAAATGGGAATAAACTATATATACGCTGCAGAAACTCGCATAATAATAAGAAAAACAAACTCTAGGAGACAACCGCATATGGAAAAGACGAAAATAGCCGCGGAAACCCTGCGTAACGTGGGTATATCGCCCAAGTACAAGGGCTATGTATACGCGCTGTACATGCTCTGCTTGTCCATGGACGATTTTACGCGCGTACACAACATGACGACGCAGCTCTACGGGTTTACCTGCGAAAAGTACAACGCGAATCCGGGCGCCGTAGAGCGCAACATACGTTTTGCTATACGGCGCGCGTGGGAATCGGATCAATCGGGCGCGATGCACCGCCTGTTTCAAAGCTATGGCATCTATTATACGCCTACCAACCGCGAATTCATCGCGGTATTGTCGGACTACATGTGCCATGGCAAGGAGCACGCGTCCATGCAGCTTCGCATGTGGTAGGCCGCGCTACTTCTTAATGCCGAACACCTTGGCCATTTTACCCGACACGTCGTTGAGGTTTGTAATACTCGCATTCATGCCCTCGATATCCAGTGAGGAGATGGTCTTGAGCGCGTCGTTGACGCCTACCATCGCATCCTCCACGTCGCCCAATGCCGTTTCGATCCCGGCGGAGCCGACGTCGATCAGGTTGTTGACGTTTTTGGTAAGCCCCACCAGATCCATATCCGTGATGGTGGTATTTACCGTAGTGAGCGTAGTGCTCAGCTGATCTAAAAGCGGGAAGACCTTCATACCCAGCGCGAGCAGCGCGACGACAAGAATAATGACGCATATAAAAGAGCAATAGAGCTGAAACCGCGCCCAGCGGGTCTGTTTGGCGACGTTTTTTTCGATTTTCTCCATCAAAGCCTGTATTGCGGGGGATTCGTCTGCGGCGAGCGCGTTGGTTTTCACGTTGGTTTCCATGCTTGTATACCTCCTAAGATTTGTGGTAACGAAACTATAAGATTATGTAATATACTATCATTTTCCAACGCTATTGGCAACGGCGCCGCTTTGTGGTATATTATTATACAAAAATCGAGATCACGTTCTATATCCTATCTATTGGCGGACACATACAAAATCAAATCGGGAGGCGCATGTACACATGGATTCATTACCGCTTGACGCCCGCACATGGGCGGAGATTGACCTTGGCGCGCTGATGCACAATTTTAGGATCGCGCAAGCAACCGGCAAAAAGGTGATGTGCGTTGTAAAGGCTAACGCATACGGGCACGGCGCGGTGCGCTGCGCGCTGTTTTTGGAAAAGCACGGGGCGGACGCCTTTGCCGTGGCGTGCCTGAGCGAGGCGCTGGAGCTGCGCGCGGCGGGCGTAAAGAAGCCGATTTTGATACTCGGCTACACGGCGCCCGCTTTTGCCGCCGCCTTGATCGAACACGACATTACGCAGACCTGTGTGGATGAAGGACACGCGGCGGCGCTGAGCGACGCGGCGCTGCAAACGGGCAAAAGGCTCATGACGCATATCAAGATCGATACGGGCATGTCGCGGACGGGGCTTCTTGCGCAGGGCGCGGAAAACGCTTTGGAAGCGGCAAAGGCCGCGGAGCGCATCTCGAAAATGCCCGGTCTTGCCGTAAAGGGTATGTTTACGCACTTCTCCGTGGCGGATACGCCCGAGGAGGACGCGTACACGACGTGGCAGCTTTCCAACTACAATACGGTGCTGCAATATCTGACCGAAAAAGGCCTGCGGCCGGAGACCTGCCACACCAGCAACAGCGCCTGCATCATGGATCATCCGGAAACGCAGATCGACATGGTGCGCGAGGGCATCATACTCTATGGCCTGTATCCCGACAGCGAGCCACGGCCGAACGGCCCCTTGAAGCCGGTTCTCACGCTCAAATCCCGCGTGGCGCAGGTGCGCGCGCTTCCAGCGGGGACGAGCGTAAGCTACGGGCGCACCTATAAAAATGAAGAAACCTTTTCCACCGCCGTTGTGCTGGCGGGGTATGCGGACGGGCATCCGCGCAGGCTTTCAAACGCCGCGTACGATGTGATCGGCGGCCGGCGCTATCCGCAGGTCGGGCGAATCTGCATGGATATGCACATGCTCAACATCACGGGACACGAATCGGAGGTGCATCCCGGGGACGCGGTGAACGGCCCCTTGAAGCCGGTTCTCACGCTCAAATCCCGCGTGGCGCAGGTGCGCGCGCTTCCAGCGGGGACG
>JAQVRG010000002.1 GCA_028701165.1 Eubacteriales bacterium
ACGACCTCTACCTTCATCATGGGTTCAAGCACCACCGAGCCGCCCTTCTCCATGGCTTCCTTCATGGCCATGCTGCCCGCGATCTTGAAGGCCATCTCCGAGGAATCTACCTCGTGGGAGCTGCCGTCCAGCAGCGTCGCCTTGAAGTCAACAAGCTCGTAGCCGCCCAGCGCGCCGCTGTGCGAAGCCTCCTCGATGCCCGCCTTGACGGGCTGGATGAACTCCTTGGGGACGCTTCCGCCGATGGTCTTGTTCTCGAACACGAAGCCGCTGCCGGGTTCGCCCGGCTCGACCTGCACGATCACATGGCCGTACTGGCCGTGGCCGCCCGTTTGACGCACGAATCGTCCTTCGGCCTTGACGGGCTTGGTGATGGATTCGCGGTACGCCACCTGCGGGTTGCCCACCTTGCACTCCACCTTGAACTCCCGTATCAAACGATCCACGATGATTTCAAGATGCAGCTCGCCCATGCCGGCGATGATGGTCTGTCCCGTTTCGACGTCCGTATAGCTTTTGAAGGTAGGATCCTCTTCGGACAGCTTTTGCAGCGCCATCGACATCTTTTCCTGCCCCGCCTTGGTCTTTGGCTCAATCGCCACGCGAATGACGGGATCGGGAAACTCCATGCTCTCAAGCAGCACAGGCTGTCCCTGCGAGCAAAGCGTATCGCCCGTGCCGGTGTCCTTTAAACCGCCGATAGCCGCGATATCGCCCGCGTAAACGGCGTCTACCTCGGTACGGCTGGCCGCATGGATCAGCACCAGCTTGCCTATGCGTTCCTTACACTTCTTGGAAGCGTTATACGCATAGGAACCTTCCTCCAGCTTACCGCTGTACACGCGGAAGAATGCGAGCTTGCCCACAAAGGGATCCGTTACGATCTTGAATACCAACGCCGCAAAGGGCGCCTCGTCCGAACAGGGGATCTCGACGGGCGTTTCGCCGTCAAGCTTGGTCGCCACGGCGGGAGGCACATCCAGCGGGGATGGCATATAGTCCACAACGGCGTTAAGCAATAGCTGTACGCCTTTGTTACGGTAAGAAGTGCCGCAGGTAACGGGCACAAGGGTGTTGCGGATGGTTCCCTTGCGGATCGCGCCCATGATCTCCTCCTCGGAGAGGATGACGCCATCCAGATACTTATCCATCAGCTCCTCGTCCACGTCCGCCACGGCCTCCACCACAGCGTCTACCATGGCGTCCCGGTACTCCTGCGCCATATCGCGCATGTTCTCCGGGATCTCCTCCTCGCGCACGTCCTTGCCCTCGTCGTCATAGTAGACCTCCGCCTTCATCTTGACCAAGTCAATGATGCCGACGAAATCGGCTTCGCTGCCGATGGGAAGCTGGATGGGCACGGCGTTGGCGCTGAGCCTGTCTTTCATCACCTGCACGACGTGGAAGAAGTCTGCGCCGGTTATGTCCATCTTATTGACATACGCGATGCGGGGCACGCCATATTTGCTCGCCTGATGCCAAACGGTCTCGGATTGGGGCTCTACGCCGCCTTTGGCGCAAAACACCGCCACCGCGCCGTCCAGCACGCGAAGCGAACGTTCCACCTCCACGGTAAAGTCGACATGACCCGGCGTATCGATGATGTTGATGCGGCAGTTCTTCCAATAGCAGGTCGTAGCCGCCGACGCGATCGTAATACCGCGCTCCTGCTCCTGCACCATAAAGTCCATGGTCGCTGCGCCTTCGTGCACCTCGCCAAGTTTGTGGATGCGGCCCGTATAGAACAGCATACGCTCTGTCGTTGTGGTCTTACCGGCGTCTATATGCGCCATGATGCCAATGTTTCTCGTGTTTTCCAGGGATGTATCACGCGGCATGGGTCATACCTCCTTTCCGCGGAGATTCTCTTTGGGGGTTACCACCTGTAATGTGCAAACGCCTTGTTGGCCTCTGCCATTTTATGGGTGTCTTCCTTCTTCTTGAAGGCGTTACCGGCGGAGTTGCAGGCGTCCATGATCTCGCCCGCGAGACGCTCCATCATGGTGCGCTCGCTGCGGGCGCGCGCATAGGACACGAGCCAGCGAAGGCCTAGCGTCTGGCGGCGATCCGCACGGATCTCGATAGGCACCTGATAGGTCGCGCCGCCGACGCGGCGAGCCTTGACTTCCAGCACGGGCATGATGTTGTTCATGGCCTCTTGGAATACCTCGAGGGGCTCGCGGCCGGTCTTTTCCTTAATGATCTCGAAAGCGCCGTAGCAGGCTTTCTGCGCGGTACCGCGCTTACCGTCCAGCATGACCTGGTTGATGAGCTTGGTTACGAGCGTTCCGCCGTACATAGGGTCTTCAAGAACTTCGCGCTTGGGTATAAATCCACGTCTAGGCATAAAGCAACCTCCTTATTTCTTGGGGCGCTTTGCGCCGTAGAGGGAGCGGGCCTGCATACGGCCGGCTACGCCGGCGGTATCCAAAGCGCCGCGGATGATATGGTAACGCACGCCGGGCAGGTCCTTCACGCGGCCGCCGCGGATGAGCACCACGGAGTGCTCCTGCAGGTTGTGGCCGATGCCGGGGATGTATGCGGTACCTTCGAGTCCGTCGGTCAGACGGACACGAGCGATCTTACGAAGAGCAGAGTTCGGTTTTTTGGGGGTCATCGTACGCACCGCGGTGCAAACGCCGCGACGCTGGGGGCACTGCTTGAGGATAGGCGCTGTGGACTTATACTCAACCTGCTCCCGGCCCTTGCGAACCAACTGGTTAATAGTCGGCATTCAAAAGTATCTCCTTACGTTTGTTTTTGTATATCTATATCAAGAAAATCCCCTGCAACCCCTTGAAGGGGATATTTTCCGCTATAGCAGGCGCGCATTTTTTGCAATCAAAATACGCACAGTCACTCATTATATCAAATGAGCACACCATGCGTATTGTAGCATTCGGTCAAGCGGGTGTCAAACGTTTTTTACGCGGTTTGCCTCAAATATATTGCCGTTAGGCTTGATGCGCTTCGCCGCCGCTTAGCGGCTCCGTCCCCGTATAGATGCCCTGCCGCATGCGCTTTTTGGCAAAAACGTAATGCGTAACGCCCTTATCGGCCTCGCTGATCTCAAACCAGCCCCGTTCGCGCATGCCGGCCATAAGCGGCAGATCGAACACGCGCAGGTGCGTCTTCTCCTCCGCCGTTTTGCATAGACGCTTGCGCAGCAGGCCGCCCAGCAGGCACGCCGCCAGCACGACCGCTAAGAATAGCACGATCGGCAGCGCGGGATGCACGCGCATGAAGCTCTCCCGGATGGGGCGTATGCTCATCAGCAGCAGCGCAAGCAGGCTGACGAAAAGCGTCGCCGCCGCAGGCAGATATTCGATCATTAGGATACGCTTGCGACAGGCCGAACAGCAGCTGATCTGCAACGGCACCATGGAGCCCGTGCGGGCGATGGTCTTCATGCCGATAAAGTTGCTCTTGGTCGTCTTAGGCTCCAAGTTGCCGATATCCACATCCGCATACCATTCCCGTTTGCCCGGCTCCTCCTTGCAAAGCATACATTGCTCCGGGGTGAACAGCCCGCTCACGCCTTCCTCGGGCATCAGCGATATCGTCACGTCCAGATCGCGCTGCATGCGTTCGGCGTCCTCCCGGCTCATGCCGGCGACCGTACAGTTATCGCAGTCACGCATATGCAGCAGCGTGCAATATTTCGTGCCGTAAAAGCCGCAATCGGTTTTGGTACGCTCGTTTGCCATAGCTTCTCCTCTCAGCCGATGATGTCATCCATAAAGATGGAGGACGAGCCGTCCTGCACCTTTTCGGAAACCTCCACGCCGCGGTAGCGCTTGAGCCCCATGCCCGCGGGAATCAGCTTGCCTATGATCACGTTCTCCTTCAAGCCCACCAGCGGATCGACCTTGCCCTTGATCGCGGCCTCGGTCAGCACGCGGGTCGTTTCCTGGAAGGAAGCGGCGGATAGGAAGGAATCCGTAGCGAGCGCGGCCTTGGTGATACCCAGCAGCTTGCGCTTTGCGACGGCGGGACGGCCGCCCTGCGCGAGCACGTTCTCGTTTTCCGCCTCAAAGCGGAAGATATCGATCAGTTCGCCGGGCAGAAGGTTCGTGTCGCCCGCGTCCTCGATCTGTACCTTGCGCAGCATCTGGCGGATAATGACCTCCACATGCTTATCGGCGATCTCAACGCCCTGCAAGCGGTACACGCTCTGCACTTCCTTGAGCATATAAGCCTGCACGCCCTTCACGCCCTTGATCTTGAGGATATCGTTGGGGTTGATGGAGCCGTCGGTCAGCTCGTCGCCGGGCTCTACAACGTCGCCCTCCTTGACGCGCAGCTTGGAGCCGAAGGGGATCAGATACTTCGCGCTCTCGCCATCCTCGTTGGTGACGGTGGCTTCGCGCTTCTTACCCTCGCTCAAGCTCACGCGGCCGCCGATCTCCGTAATGACCGCAAGACCCTTAGGTTTGCGCGCCTCGAAGATTTCAACGACACGGGGCAGACCCTGTGTGATATCGTCGGCGCTTGCAACGCCGCCGGTATGGAAGGTACGCATGGTAAGCTGCGTGCCCGGCTCGCCGATGGCCTGTGCGGCGATAATGCCCACCGCTTCGCCGATATCGACGTCCTGACCCGTAGCGAGGTTCGCGCCGTAGCACTTGGCGCAAACGCCGTGCTCACAGCGGCAGGTGAAGACGCTGCGGCACATGACGGTGGTGATGCCCGCCGCCACGATGCGGTCACGAATATCAAAGCTGATCATCACGTTGCAGGGCGCGATGAGCTCGTTGGTGTTGGGATCGTACACGTCCTCCGCGGTATAACGCCCCAAGATGCGGTCGCCCATAGGCTCCACGACCTTGTTGCCCTCCACGATGTCCGAAATGGGCATGCCCTTGGGCTTTTCGCCGCGCGCCTCGTAGCAGTCCGTCTCGCGGATGATGACCTCCTGCGAAACGTCAACCAAGCGGCGGGTCAAATAGCCGGAGTCTGCGGTACGCAGCGCCGTATCGGCCAAGCCCTTACGCGCGCCGTGCGAGGAGATGAAGAACTCCAAAACCGTAAGGCCTTCGCGGAAGTTGGAACGGATCGGCACCTCGATGATCTGACCGGAGGGGTCGGCCATCAAGCCGCGCATGCCCGCCAGCTGACGGATCTGGTTGGTGGAACCACGCGCGCCGGAATCCGCCATCATGAAGATGGGGTTGTATTTATCCAAGCCGGACATCAGCGCCTGTGTCACGTCGTCGGTAGCCTTCTCCCAAATCTTGATGACGTTGCTGCGCTTCTCGCCGCTTGTCAGCAAGCCCATGCGGAAGAGGTTATCGATGCTCTCGACTTCCTTTTCGGCGCCCGCGAGGATCGCGGGTTTCTCGGACGGCACGGTGATATCCTGGAAGCCTACGGTCAAGCCGCCGCGGGTGGAATACTTATAGCCCAACGCCTTGATGCGGTCAAGCATTTCGGCGGTTTCCGTCGCGCCGTAGCGGCGGTAGCAATGATCCACGATCTTGCCGATATCCTTTTTGACCACCAGCTTGTCGATCTCCAGCACAAACAGGTTTTCTTCCTTTGTGCGGTCTACATAGCCGATGTTCTGCGGGATCGCGTCGTTGAAGATCAAACGGCCAACGGAGGTCTCGATGACCTTGCGGCGCTTCTCGCCCTTCCATTCGCGCTCCACGCGCACCTTAATGACGGCCTGCAAAGAAATTTGCCCCATCTGATAAGCCATAACGGCCTCGTCCTGATTGGCGAACGCGCGTCCCTCGCCCTTTTCGCCCGGGCGCTGCATGGTCAAGTAATAGCAGCCCAATACCATATCCTGCGTGGGGCATACGACGGGCTTGCCGTCCTGCGGCTTGAGGATATTGTTGGACGCGAGCATGAGGAAGCGGGCTTCCGCCTGCGCCTCCACGGAAAGCGGAACGTGCACGGCCATCTGGTCGCCGTCGAAGTCCGCGTTATACGCGGTGCAGACCAGCGGATGCAGCTTGATGGCGCGACCCTCGACCAGCACCGGCTCAAACGCCTGTATGCCAAGCCTGTGCAGCGTGGGCGCACGGTTTAAGAGCACCGGATGATCCTTGATGATGACTTCCAGCGCGTCCCAAACCTCGGGCTTTACGCGCTCGACCATGCGCTTGGCGCTCTTGATGTTGTGCGCCAAACCGTCCTCCACCAGCTTCTTCATCACAAAGGGCTTGAACAGCTCCAAAGCCATCTCCTTGGGGAGACCGCATTGGTACATCTTAAGCTCCGGCCCTACAACGATAACGGAACGGCCGGAATAGTCCACGCGCTTACCCAAGAGGTTTTGGCGGAAGCGCCCCTGCTTGCCGCGCAGCATGTCCGAAAGGGATTTGAGCGGGCGGTTGCCCGGACCCGTTACGGGACGGCCGCGGCGGCCGTTATCGATCAGCGCGTCCACAGCCTCTTGGAGCATGCGCTTTTCGTTGCGCACGATGATATCCGGCGCGCGCAGCTCCAACAGCCGCTTTAAACGGTTGTTCCTGTTGATCACGCGGCGGTAGAGATCGTTAAGATCGCTCGTGGCGAAACGTCCGCCGTCGAGCTGCACCATGGGGCGAAGCTCGGGCGGTATGACCGGCACCACGTCGAGAATGATCCATTCGGGTTTGTTGCCGCTCTTAAGAAACGCCTCCACGACCTCCAAGCGCTTGATCGCGTTTGCGCGTTTTTGGCCGGAGGAGTTGGATATTTCGTCCCTAAGCTGCTGTTCAAGCGTGGGGAGATCAAGCTGCAAAAGCAGCTCCTTGATCGCTTCCGCGCCCATGCCGGCTTTAAAGCTCTTGGCGCCGTATTCCTCCTGCGCCTGCCTGTATTCCTGATCCGTTAAAAGCTGCTTATGCGTAAGCGGGGTCGTGCCCGGGTCGGTTACGACGAAGGCGGCAAAGTAAAGCACCTTCTCAAGCGCGCGGGGCGACATATCCAGCAGCATCTTCATGCGGCAGGGGATACCCTTGAAATACCAAATATGCGATACGGGCGCTGCAAGCTCGATATGCCCCATGCGCTCGCGGCGCACCTTGGCACGGGTGACCTCAACGCCGCACTTATCGCAAATGACGCCCTTATAGCGGATGCGCTTATAGCGGCCGCAATGGCATTCCCAGTCCTTGGTAGGCCCGAATATGCGTTCGCAGAACAAACCGTCACGCTCCGGCTTCAGGGTGCGATAGTTGATGGTTTCGGGCTTTTTTACTTCGCCGTGCGACCATTCGCGGATCTTTTCGGGAGAAGCCAAGCCAATCTGTATCGCGTCAAAGTTCGTTAATTCAAACATCGTTTCAATACTCCCTTCAGCCTTGGTTATTCGTCGTCCTCGGCGTCGATCACAGAGAAGCCGGCGTCGTCGAAGCTGTCCGTTTCATCATCGTCGTCGATTTCATCATCGTCGTCGAAATCGAAGTCTTCGTCGAGGTCGAACGCATCATCCGCGCCCATCTGCGCCGCGGGCGCGTCCTCGATGCCCGCGATGTTGACGTCTACGCGCACGTCGTCCTCGTCCTCCACCATCTCGCCGATCTTGATCTCCTCGTTGGTGTCGGAAAGCACCTTGATGTCAAGACACAGGGATTGCAGCTCCTTGATGAGCACCTTGAAGGATTCCGGCACGCCCGGCTCCGGCACGTTCTCGCCCTTGACGATGGCCTCGTAGGTCTTGACGCGGCCCACGACGTCGTCGCTCTTGACGGTAAGGATTTCCTGTAGGGTGTTGGCTGCGCCATACGCCTCCAACGCCCAAACCTCCATCTCGCCGAAGCGCTGCCCGCCAAACTGCGCTTTGCCGCCCAAAGGCTGCTGCGTGACCAGCGAGTAGGGGCCTGTGGAGCGCGCGTGAATCTTATCGTCCACAAGGTGATGGAGCTTGAGGTAATACATATAGCCCACGGAAATGCGGTTTTCAAAGGGCTCGCCCGTACGGCCGTCGTAAAGCACGGTCTTGCCGCCGGGATCCCTGCCCGCCTGTACCAAAAGGTCTTTGATATCCTGCTCGGAAGCGCCGTCGAATACGGGCGTGGCGATCTCCCAGCCAAGGGACTTTGCAGCCATGCCCAAATGCAGCTCCAAGACCTGCCCGATGTTCATACGGGAAGGCACGCCCAAGGGGTTCAGCACGATTTGCAGCGGCGTACCGTCTGGCAAGAACGGCATATCCTCCTCGGGGAGTATGCGGGAAATAACGCCCTTGTTGCCGTGGCGTCCCGCCATCTTATCGCCCACGGAGATCTTGCGCTTCTGCGCGATGTACACGCGCACCAGCTCGTTGACGCCGGGGGAAAGCTCATCCTTGTTTTCGCGCGTGAACACCTTGACGTCCACGATCACGCCGCCCTCGCCGTGCGGTACGCGCAGCGACGTGTCCCTGACCTCGCGCGCCTTCTCGCCGAAGATGGCGCGAAGCAGGCGCTCCTCCGCCGTAAGCTCCGTTTCACCCTTGGGGGTGACCTTGCCTACGAGGATATCGCCCGAACGCACCTCGGCGCCGATGCGGATGATGCCGCGCTCGTCAAGATCCGCCAGCGCATCCTCGCCGACGTTGGGGATATCGCGCGTGATCTCTTCCTCGCCAAGCTTGGTGTCGCGCGCTTCGGTTTCGTGCTCCTCGATATGGATAGAGGTATATACGTCCTCTTTGACAAGCTTTTCGCTGATCAGTACAGCGTCCTCGTAGTTATAGCCTTCCCACGTCATAAAGCCGATGAGTATGTTGCGCCCGAGCGCGATCTCGCCGTGGTCCGTGCTCGCGCCGTCGGCGATGACCTGCCCTGCTACGACATGGTCGCCAGCCTGCACGATGGGACGCTGGTTGATGCAGGTGCCCTGATTGGAGCGCTTGAACTTGATCAGATTGTACTTCTGTACGGCGTGGTTTTTATCCGATTCCACAAGGATGTGGGCGGCGTCCACGCGCGTAACGACGCCGTCCTCGCGCGCGAGCACCACAACGCCGGAGTCGTGCGCGGCCTTGTATTCCATACCCGTGCCTACCATGGGCGCTTCGGGCATGAGAAGGGGCACGGCCTGACGCTGCATGTTGGAGCCCATCAGGGCGCGGTTTGCGTCGTCGTTTTCAAGGAAGGGAATCATCGCCGTCGCCACGGAGACCAACTGCTTGGGCGAAACGTCCATGTAGTCGACCTCGGTGTTCTTGACCTCGATGATCTGGTCAAGATAACGCGCCACGACGCGGTTGGATTTGAACCATGTCTTGCCGTCCGTCACCTCGACCTTCTCGTTTGCCTGCGCGACGATGAAATCATCCTCCTCGTCGGCGGTCAGGTATACCACATCGTCGCTGATGGACTTGTTGACGGAATCCACGCGGCGGTACGGCGCTTCGATAAAGCCGTACTTGTTGATGCGCGCATAGGTGGACAGCGAGTTGATAAGCCCGATGTTGGGGCCTTCAGGCGTTTCAATGGGGCACATGCGGCCATAGTGGGAATAGTGAACGTCACGCACCTCAAAGGTGGCGCGGTCACGGTTCAAGCCGCCGGGGCCGAGTGCGGACAGACGGCGCTTATGCGTAAGCTCCGCAAGCGGGTTGGTCTGATCCATGAACTGCGAAAGCTGCGAGGAGCCAAAGAACTCCTTGATCGCCGCCGTTACGGGGCGGATATTGATGAGGTTGGAGGGCATGGCCGTTTCCATATCCTGCAGGCTCATGCGCTCGCGCACCACGCGTTCCAAGCGGGTAAGGCCGACGCGGATCTGATTTTGCAGCAGCTCGCCGACGCTGCGGATGCGGCGGTTGCCCAAGTGGTCGATATCGTCGGTGCGGCCGACGCCGTACTCCATGCCCATCAGATAGCTGATGGACGCGATGATATCCTCCGTCACAATGTGGCGGGGGATCAAGTCGTATACATGGCGCTTGAGGAACGCCTTGGCGGCCTCCTCGTCCATCCCCTCGGCCTCGACCTGCGCAAGCAGCTCGACGAGCTTGGGATAAAGCACTTTCTCGTTGATGCCCGCTTCGGCGGGATCAAAGCGCAAATACTTGGAAGCGTCCACAAAACGGTTGCCGAGTATGCGAAGCGTGCGATCCTGTATCTGCACATACACGCCCTCGACGCCCGCGTTTTCAATGGCCTTCGCCTTAGCGCGGTCAAGCTTGTCGCCCTTTTGGGCTAAGATCTCGCCGGTAGAGGGGTCGATCACGTCCTCGGCGGCGATCTGGTTATACAAGCGCGACGCCAAGGAAAGCTTTTTATTGAATTTGTAACGGCCTACGCGCGCCAAATCATACCGCTTGTCAAAAAACAGGGAGTTGAGAAGGTTGCGCGCCGACTCCTCCGTGGGAGGCTCGCCGGGGCGCTGGCGCTTATAGATCTCGATCAAGCCGTCCTCGACGGACTTTGTCGTATCCTTTTCCAGCGTTTTAAGCAGGCGGTTCTCCTCGCCTAAAAGCTCGAGTATCTGCGCGTCTGTGCCATAACCCAGCGCGCGCAGGAGCGCTGTAATAAACACCTTGCGCTGGCGGTCGATCTTGACGTAGAGTATCTCGTTGCTGTCCGTTTCATATTCCAGCCATGCGCCGCGATTGGGGATGACCTGTGAGGAATAGAGGTTCTTGCCCTCCTTATCGATGGCGCTGCCGTAATAAACGCCGGGTGAGCGGACAAGCTGGCTTACGATGACGCGCTCCGCGCCGTTGATGATAAAGGTGCCCTGTTGGGTCATCAACGGGAAGTCGCCCATGAAAACGGGTTGTTCCTTGACCTCGCCCGTTTCCTTATTGATAAGACGCACGGTGACGCGAAGCGGCGCGGAATAATTGACGTCGCGCTCCTTGCACTCCTCCACCGGATACTTCGGATGCTCAAAGTCGATGTTGTAATCCACAAACTCCAGCACGAGTTTTTCGGAATAATCCGTGATGGGCGAAATATCATCCAAAACTTCCTTGAGATCCTCTTCGACGAAGCGTTTATACGAATTCTTCTGCACTTCAATGAGGTCCGGCATTTCCAGAACTTCATTGATGCGGGAAAAACTCATGCGCTTGCGCGTACCCATTTGTACTTCATGCACCATCGTCCGTCTCTCCTAACCACCGTATAAGTACGGCTTATATTGTTGATACGCCCTATCAAGTAAGCATTTCCATCAAAAGGAAAAACATACCCGCGCATGATCAGCACCTTTGCTTTTGCACACGCAAAATGTGCCTAAAGGTGCAGACTACCATGCTGACGCAGTTTATTATTATATTGCTAGAGTGCAAATCTGTCAATAGGTTTGCGCTGTCAAGAAAGAATATTTTCTAGCGGGAAATCCCAAGCGGCGTCCGCAGCGGGCGCGGACGCATAGGCCGGCGCGGGCGGCGCGGCAAAAGCGCGCTCACCGAACCCAAAGTCCGCGCGCCGCATCCCATGTATGCCCCGGCGGCGTAAGCCGGCAAGGACGCTTTTCCCATCCGCCATCGATCAATCCAGCAAGCGTTTCCATAGGCGGGATCGCACCCGTGGCGGAATAGTCCGTAACGCACATAGCGCCCGCCGCACAGGCTACGTTTACAGCCTCCTCCAAAGGCCGTCCGCGCAGCAGCGCCGCAAGGAAGCCCGCGATGCTGGTATCGCCCGCGCCTGTGGCGGAGGCGATCTTTTCCACGCAATACACAGGCGAAAACACGGAGCGGTTCGACCACGCCGCCGCGTTCTTTGGCGCGGCCTTGCCGAAGCGTTCTTCGCAAAACGCCGCCGCGTCCGCCGTTTTCGCGTAAAAGCCCAGCGAACCGCACTTGATCACGGCAACGGCGGCGCCCATGTTCAGAAGTTCGTCCGCAAGCGCTTCGATCTGCGCAAAGGCGATGTTTTTGAGTATGTCGCCATCCGCTTCCCTAAGCCGCTGAAATTCCGCCGGCGCGAGCATGCGCATCAGCTCCTCCACGCTGGGAAGCACCATATCCGTATGCGGCAAAACGCTTGCAAGGAGTTTTCGCCAATCCACCGCCGCCATCGCTTCGGCGCTCGGATAGGCCATGTCCAAAGAGGTTGTAACGCCAAGCGTTTTCACCTTTCTAAGAATGCCGCAAAGCTCCGCCCCGTCGTCCGCATATAAGCGCCGCATGACGGACGGATACCCCACGTGGAACAGCCTAGCTTGGCGCACGATGGAAAAATCGACGTCCTCCCGCCCGAATTCGTTGTTGGCGGCGGGATTATGCAAAAAGATACGATCGCATCCCTGCGGGGCAAGCACCACGCTGTAGGAGGTCGATTGTCCCTTCTTCGTGTGAAAGAACGTGCCGCCGCCGTTCGCCTTCTGCATCAGATCCCGCAGAATGGCGCTCACCTCGTCGTCGCCCACGCCTGCCATCAGCGCGGCGGATACGCCAAGCTTATTGAGCGCCAGCCCCGTATTGGATACGCTGCCGCCCGTGGACAGGGAAAGCGCGCCCGCATCCAACAGCGCGCCCGGTACGAAAAAAGCGCCCGTATCGCCGTTGCAGGGCGCTAACAGCGCCGGCGTGATATCCAAACACACATGTCCGGCGCAAACCGCTTCGTAAGGAATGGTATTTCCGCACATTGATCTCTTCCCCCTATCATCTTCTTTGGAACCGATGGATGCAGCATAAATAGGATAGCATATCCCGCGCGGCGAAACAATCTCGCATTCCTCCCTCGCGGCTTGTATGCGCCCAAAGCGCGTGCTATAATTGTTTTTTATTACAGTAACCATCGCATTGGGAGGTAAAGATCATGGAACAAGCGCAACACAACAGCCAGCATGAAAGAAAGCCCCGCAGGGATCTGTTCCCCCGTCCCGCCTGCATCCTTGAGGCGGCGCAAAGCAGCCGTTCGCACCCTCTTGCCTTAGAGCTGCTCATCTTCGCCGCCGTCTTTCTCTGCTGCGCCATGATACAGGGCGTCATATTGGCGATCCCCTCCTGTATGTACATGCTCCGTTCCGAGGCGTTCCAATCGGCCTTGGCGCTTTTGATGGAGAGCGGCGATACCGCGGCCTATATGCAGGCGGTGATGGACGTCATGTTCAACCTGCCCGCGTGGCTGCAAATCCTCAATCTTTTCGGTACGCTTTTTGTTATCGTCGGCTTGCTCCTCTATTGCGCCCGCATAGAAAAGCGCAGCCTGCGTTCCATGGGGCTTAGCGCCAAAGGCGCAGCGGGCGAATATCTTTTCGGGCTTTTAGCCGGTTTGGCGCTCTTTGTTGCGGCCATCCTGCTTTGCCTTATCACGGGCACGCTGAAAATAGGCGGCGTTTCGGAGGATTTCTCTTTCCTGAACATCCTTCTCTTTTTCCTCGCCTATCTTGTACAAGGGATGAGCGAAGAGATCCTCTGCCGCGGTTATCTTATGATCTCCGTTGCCAGACGTCAATCCCTGCCCGTGGCCATCCTTGTAAGCTCGCTGGTCTTTGCGGCGCTGCACCTTGCGAATAACGGTCTCACGCCGCTGGCCTTTTTCAATCTCTTCCTCTTTGGCGTAGTCATGGCCGTCTATGTGGTCAAGCGCGGCAATCTTTGGGGCGCCGCCGCCATCCACAGCGCTTGGAATTTCGCGCAGGGGAATCTCTTTGGCGTAGCCGTCAGCGGCACATCGCCCGCCGATTCGGTCTTTGTTTCCACGCTCAGCGAGCGGGGCGCAATGATAAACGGCGGCGCTTTCGGCCTTGAGGGCGGCTTGGCCGTCACGCTCGTGCTTGTTGCCGCAGTGCTTCTTTTGGTGTTCAAGCTCCCGCCCAAGGCGGATTTTCAGCGCGCCGCGCAATAGACTTTTCATTGCGGTGCGCCGCAAACGCCTCTATAATGATAGAAGGGGGTGATGGTTCATGGCGCTTTCGGATACCTTGGCGGCCCTTCGCAAACAAAAAGGGCTTTCTCAAACGCAGGTCGCCGCATTTCTAAGCGAAAACGGCGCGCCGCTTACCCAGAAGGGCGTATCCAAATGGGAACGCGGCGACACCACGCCGAGCGCCGCGCAGTTTCTGCTGCTGTGCGAGCTTTATCAGGTGCGGGACGTTCTTTCCGTATTTCTTGATCAGCCGAACGAAGAAGCGACGCTTAACGCCTCGGGGCAAAGCCGCTTGCGCGAATACCTGCATATGCTGCTTGCAAACGAGGAATTTTGCGAACCGCGCGCCCTGCCCCTGTACGATATGAACACGGCATACAAAGCAGCGGACCTGACACACCGCGCCGCCGCCGCGCTTCTGCCCGCGTCCCAAGCGCCGCAGGACGCGGCGTTCGCGCTCCGCGTGCGCGGAGAGAGCATGTCGCCGCTGTTTGAGGACGGGCAGATCGTCTATCTCCAAGCATGCGCATCGCTTTGCGCGGGCGATTTCGGCGCTTTCTTTCTAAACGGCGCGCTGCATTGCAAGCTATATATGGCGGCTGCGGGCACCGAGCTCGTATCCGTCAACGAAAAATTCCCGCCCATCCGCGTACAGCCGCACGACGACTTTCGCATCTTGGGAAAAGTGATCCGATAAAACGCGCGCCCGCTCATGGCAAGCGGGCGCGTTCGTTATTTTTCTGTGCTTTCTTTATTTCTCTGTGTTTTCTTTACTATACGCCGCGTACCATTTCGCCGAATCCTTTAGGATACGACGCATGTTCGGATAGTCCATATACACAAGGCCGAAGCGATCCTCATAGCCCGCGTTCCATTCAAAATTATCCGTCAGGCTCCAATGGAAATAGCCCCGCACGTCCGCGCCTTCCTCCATCGCTTGTTGCAGCGCCGTAAGGTAGCGGGTCAAAAAATCGATGCGGTCAAGGTCATGCACGCACCCGTCCAAATAGATGCGGTCATTGCAGCCCTGTCCGTTTTCCGTAATGTAGACGGGCAGCCTATAACGGTCGTAAAGCGTAAGTATGCCGTGATGGATGACCTCCGGCGTAACGGGCCATTTCAAGGAAGTGCGGGGGAAGCCCTCGTAGCGGCGCACATACTCCCCTTGCTCGTCCACGCCGTTGCCGTTATACACATTGACGCCCAGTATGTCGATAGGCTGCTTGATGATATCGAAATCCGCGGCGGGCACGCTTTTCGCAAACGCCGCAAGCGCCTCCGGCGCGTTTTCGGGATAATGCCCAAGGATAGCGGGATCGAGGAACCAGTTGTGGGAAAATGTCCACTTATCCTCGTCGATCACAAAGGTCGCCGCCTTGGCGGCTGCGCGCCCTTGGGGCGTATCCTCTTCGGGATAGCAGAGCTTGCCCGTGGAGGCAAGACCCACGGTGACAGGGCTTGCGCTGTTTTCCCGGATGGTCTTCACGGCCATACCGTGCGCAAGCAGCATATTGTGCATGCAAAGCGCGCACTGCGCCGTGTCGTAACGCTTGCCCGGCGCGTGTATGCCGTCCTTGTAGCCTAACCCTACCACGCACTGCGGTTCGTTGAGGGTGAAGTAGTTTTTGACCCGCCCGTCAAAATGCTTCGCCATCAAGCCAGCAAAGGAGGCGAACGCCTCCGCCGTTTCGCGTTTGAGCCAACCGCCTTTTTCTTCAAGCACGAGCGGCAGATCCCAATGAAACAGCGTCATAAAAGGCGTTATACCCTCCTTGAGCAGCATATCCACCAGCGCGTCGTAATAAGCTAAGCCCTTCGCGTTGACACTACCCGTTCCGTCGGGACGTATGCGGGGCCAGCTCACCGAAAAGCGGTACGCGTCCAAGCCCATGGCTTTGATAAGCGCTACATCCTCCTCGAGCCGATGATAGGAATCGCAGGCGACGTCGCCCGTGTCGCCGTTTTTGATATGCCCCGCCGTATGCGTGAATTCATCCCATACGGACCAGCCCTTGCCGTCCTCGTCCCATCCGCCCTCGATCTGGTAGGAAGCGCTGGCCGCGCCCCACAAAAAGCCCTTTGGAAACATGTTCTATCCTCCTAAAAAGTTATATCGTCAGCAGCCGTTCAAACAGCCGCACACCTTCGGTCAATATGCTTTCGTCGAAATCGAACGTATCCGCGTGCAGCGGCGTCGCCCGCCCGGTTCCCAGCAGGAAAAACACGCCCGGCACGCGCTTTTGATAAAAGGAAAAGTCCTCCCCGGCAAGCGACGGCGCATCGATGGGCTTAGGCGCGTCCGCGCCAAGATGCTCCATCACGCTTGCAAACAGCATTTCGTCGTTGCGCACGGGCGGATAGCCCTCCGACATGGAAAGGCGGATCTTGCAGCCCGTCTCCTCCTCCACCGCCGCCGCGATCCGTTCAAGCTGCGAAAACAAAAACGCGTGCGTTTCCTCGGAAAAGCTCCGCATGGTGCCGCTTAGCACGGTGTGTGCGCTCAGCGCGTTTTGTACCGTGCCGCTTTGCATAACGCCGAAGCGCAGCAAACGCTTCTCCCGCTCCGGCAGCGCCGTACCGATCATATCGTAAGCCCTGCAAAGCCACAGCGCGCCGGCGTACAGCGCGTCCGCGCCCTCCTCCATGCGGGACATGTGGGCGCTTTTCCCAAAGATCTCCACATCCACAATACCGGTCTTGGCCATCATGGGCCCGGGGCTTGCGCGAAGCGCGCCCGCGGGAATGTCCGGAAAGATGTGTATCGCAAAGATCGCCTTGACGCGGTATTGCTCTAAAACGCCCGTTTCACAGATGTCGCGCGCGCCGCCCGTCGTTTCCTCCGCGGGCTGGAAGATCAAAAGCACATTGTTGGGAAGCGTCTTTTGCGCGGCAACGATCTCCGCCAAGCCCAGCAGCATGCTCGTGTGCCCGTCGTGCCCGCAGGCGTGCATGCGTCCGGGATGAACGGACGCGTAGGGCGCTCCAGTTTTCTCCTCCACGGGCAGCGCGTCCATATCGGCGCGAAAGGCCACCGTTTGCGCTTGCCCCCTGTCAAAATACGCACAAACGGCGCCCTCTATGGGCGAAAACACGCGGCAGCCAAGCGGCGCAAGCAAATCCTTTACATATGCCGTCGTCTCAAAAAGATCAAATCCGGTCTCGGGTATACGGTGTAAATCCCGCCTGTAGCGCGTAAGCTTTGTAAGCATTCAAGTCTCCTGCCGTTCATGATAGGTCAATTCGTATTGTACGATGCTTTGCTTCTTTTCGCAACAATTCTCTTGACAAAGCCCGCGGCATATGATAGTTTATGCGCAAGATAGAGGCGCGGAAAAGACAAGGTCAGCAGGAGCCGACGGGTTATGAGAGCCGACCGCAGCGATTCCGCCGAATTCCTTTGGCAGGTATGCCGTGGGAATGGGGTTTGGGAGAATATCTCAAACACTGTCTGCAAGGTTTTTGCAGGAGCGCTGTCTGACTTTACCATAATGATATGCCCCGCCGAAACGGGACGTTTGCGTGAGAGCAAGCGGTTTCATTGGGTTATGTAGGTCGGAAGCGATATGCTTGCCGGCTTTTATTTTATACATTTTACACAAGGAGGCAGCATGGGCATCGTACAAAAATACGGCGGCAGCAGCGTCGCCACCATGGAGAAGATCAAGGCCGTCGCCGCGTGCGTGGCAGCGACGCGCAGAGAGGGTCACGATATGGTCGTCGTGGCGAGCGCCATGGGAAAGACCACCAATGAGCTGATCGCGCTTGCCAAGGAAACGGGAGGCGCCGACAACGCGCGCGAGCTGGACGCGCTGATGGCGACAGGGGAACAGACCACCGTTTCGCTTCTTGCCATGACGCTTGAGGGTATGGGCATACCCGCCGTGTCGCTTACGGGCGCGCAATGCGGGTTTCTCACCAACGCCAACCATGCCCGCGCCAAGATCGTGGATATCAAGGACGATGTGCTCAAAGCGCGCATCGCGGAGGGCAAGGTCGTCGTCGTCGCGGGTTTTCAGGGTATAGACGAACACGGCGACATCACCACGCTCGGCCGCGGCGGCTCGGATACGACGGCGGTGGCTTTGGCGGCGAAGCTCGGCTGGGACTGCGAAATCTACACGGACGTGGAGAGCATCTTCACCGTGGACCCGCGCAAATGCCCGGGCGCGAAAAGGCTGCACCGCATCACCTACGACGAGATGATGGAGATGGCGTCCTTGGGCGCGGGCGTACTGGAAACGCGCTGCGTGGAGATCGCAAAAAAATACGGCGTGAAGCTCTATCTTGGCAAATCCCTCGAAGCTGACAAAACGAAAGGAACCTATATCATGATGGAAAATAACGAAAGCTTTGAATCCATGCCCATCACGGGCATCAGCCTCAAGGAGGACTGCGCCATGGTCACCGTGACGGGCGCCGCCGGCGACGGACGATGCGTGGACGATGTTTTCGCGCTGGTCGCTTCACTTGACATTAATGTGGATATGATCTCGCAGCAGATGCTCGCGGACGGCGGCGTTGCGCTTTCCTTCAGCTGTTCCTTGGAGGACGCGGCGCTTTTGCAGCGTAAATACGGCGAACGCGGCCTTCCCTACGCGCTCGACGTGCAGCAGCCGCTGGGCAAAATATCGCTCGTAGGCGTCGGCATGATCACGCACAGCGGTATCGCAAGCCGCGCCTTCTCGGTGCTCTATCAAAACGGCATCCGGTATTACCAAATTACGACGTCCGAAATCTCCATCTCCATCACCGTGGACGTTGCGAACATGCAAAATGCGGTCAATATGCTGGCACGGGCGTTCGGCCTCTGCGACGCCGACTGATCCCCCGGCCATTTCAAACCCAACGACTATAGAAAGGCGGAAAACAAAATGTTGCAGCTGCAAGGATCCATCGTTGCTCTGATCACCCCCTTCAATCCTGACGGGAGCGTCAACTTCGGCCAGCTTGCGGAGCTGGTGGAATTTCACATCGCCAACAAGACCGACGGCGTCGTGGTGCTGGGCACCACGGGCGAATCCGCGACCATGACGGATGAGGAAGACGATCAGGTCTGCCAGTTCGTCATCGATAAGGTCAACAAACGCATTCCGGTCATCGCGGGCAGCGGCTCCAACTGCACCCGCTCCATGCTCGAAAAAAGCCTGCGCTTCCAGAGCATGGGCGCGGACGGCCTGCTCGTGATCTCTCCCTATTACAACAAGGCGAACGAAGAGGGTATGTACCGCCACTTCGCCACCGTCGCGGACGCGGTGAACATCCCCTGCATCCTCTATAACGTACCGGGACGCACGGGCTGCGCCATCTCCGAAAACGTGGTCAAGCGCCTGTATACCCACGAAAACGTGGGCGGCATCAAGGAAGCCTCGGGCAATCTCGGCTACGCGGCGCAGATCGCCCGTTATGTAAGCGACGATTTTCGCATGTACAGCGGCAACGACGATGTGATCGTCCCCATGATGGCCTTGGGCGCAAGCGGTGTGATCTCGGTGTTCGCTAACGCCTTCCCCAGAGAGTCGCACGATATCGTCGCGAATTTCCTCGCGGGCGACCTTGAAAAATCCCGCAAGGCTCAGCTCAAGTATTTGGAGGTCATCAACGACCTCTTCATCGAGGTCAACCCTATCCCCATCAAGGCGGCCATGAACATGATGGGCCTTGGCGCGGGCGCGCTGCGCCTGCCGCTCTATGAGATGAGCGAGGGTGCGCGCGCTAAGCTTGAGGGCGCGCTGCGCAGGGTAAACGCGCTATGAGGATCATGTTGGTAGGCTACGGCCGCATGGGGCATATGATCGAGTCGCTCGCGCAGAAGGCTGGGCATACCGTGGAGGCTGTCATCGACGTTGAAAACACGGGCGACCTTTCCTCTGTAGGCAGCGTCGCGGACGTTGTGATCGATTTTTCCTCCCCCGCGGTGCTGCCGCTGCTCGCGGACTGCATACGCCGTACCGGTATGCCGCTTCTAAGCGGCACAACGGGCTATACGCCGGACGATCTTGCGCTGTTTTCAAGCCTTGGCGCTTTTGCGCCCGTGCTGCACAGCGCGAACTATTCCGTGGGGATCGCCGTGTTCAAGCGGATGCTGCGCGATATTGCCCCCACGCTGCTCGGCGCGTTTGACGTGGAGATCACGGAAACGCATCACAACCAAAAAGCCGACGCGCCCAGCGGCACGGCGAAGCTTCTCTATGAAGCGATCGATCCCGAACACGCCTACACCCCCGTTTACGGCCGCGAAGGCATTTGCGGCAAACGCGACGCGAAGGAGATCGGCGTCCACGCGCTGCGCGGCGGCACGGTGGCGGGCACGCACACGGTATCCTTCTTCGGGCAGGACGAGGAGCTTTCCATTACGCACCGCGCCAACAGCCGCGCGATTTTCGCAAACGGCGCGCTCGCGGCGGCGCAGTCTCTCATCGGCCGCGAAAAGGGCGCGTATACGCTGGATCAAATATTGTTTGGAGAATAAACGACGATGAACGCACAGGAAATCATTCGCTATATCAGCGAGGCGGAGAAAAAAACGCCGGTCAAGCTGTACATAAAGGAAAAGCGCCCCATCGATTACGGCGACGCGCAGGTTTTCGGCGCGGGCGACAAGATCGTATTCGGCGAGTGGAAGGCGCTCGCGCCTATTTTAGAGCAAAACCGCGACGCCATCGCCGATATCGTGATCGAAAACGACCGCCGCAATTCCGCCATCCCCATGCTCGACCTCAAGGATATCCAAGCCCGCATAGAGCCGGGCGCGATCATCCGTGAGCAGGTGGAGATCGGCAAGGGCGCTGTCATTATGATGGGCGCGGTGATCAACATCGGCGCGGTGATCGGCGAGAATACGATGATCGACATGGGCGCGATCCTTGGCGGCAGGGCGACCGTGGGCAAAAACTGCCACATCGGCGCGGGGGCGGTACTCGCGGGCGTGATCGAGCCAGCCAGCGCAACGCCCGTGATCGTGGAGGATAACGTGCTTGTGGGCGCAAACGCCGTGGTGATCGAAGGCGTGCATATCGGCGAAAACGCCGTCGTCGCGGCAGGCGCCGTTGTGCTTTCGGACGTGCCGCCCAATACGGTAGTGGCGGGCACGCCCGCGCGCGTCATCAAACAGAAGGACGAAAAAACCAGCGCCAAGACCGCGCTGGAGGAAGCGCTTCGCGCGCTGTAGCGCCGCCTCAGCTTATCGACAAAGGTCATTCGCCCTTTGTCGATGGTCTGAATGACGCTGTAGCGCCGCTTCCCGTTAACGGTGATTGCAAAAAATCCCCCGCAGCCTTGCGAGGGATTTTTGTTGTCGTGAAACGTTACTTTTTCGCCGTTTTCCTTTGGATGAGCTTCACAAGCTCCACGATGGGGATCACGCAGAAAGCAAGCGCCATCGCTACCGCGTATTCGCTCACACTGATCATTTCAAACCCGAAGGCGTCCGCGAGGAAGGGTACATAAAGCACCGTGGTCGTCAAGAGCAGGCTCAAAGCCGCCGCGCCCCAAAGGAATTTGTTCTGTGTTTTGATGGTGAACACGCTCCCGCGCTGGGAACGCATGCTGAAGCTGTGGAAGATCTCCGCCATGCTCATGGTCAAAAACGCCATGGTCATGCCGTCGGCGCTGTCGGTAATCTCCCAAACGCCGGCTTCCATAAAGTGGCCGATAAAGTAGGCCGCCAGCGTCAAAATCGTGATAAGCAGCCCCTGATACGCCACGTCAAAGCCCACGCCGCCCGCAAACACGCCGTCGTGCGGGTCGCGCGGCGCGCGCTGCATCAGATCCGCCTCCGCCGATTCGCCGCCTAACGCGAGCGCGGGGAAGCAGTCGGTGATCAAATTGATCCAAAGCAGATGCACCGGGCGCAAGATGGTAAAGCCCAAAAGCGTCGCCGTAAAGATGCTCAGCACCTCGCTCATGTTGGAGGAGAGCAGGAACTGGATCGCTTTGCGTATGTTGTCATAGATGCGGCGGCCTTCCTCGACGGCGCCCACGATGGTGGCGAAATTATCGTCGGAAAGCACCATGTCCGCCACGTTCTTGGTAACGTCCGTACCCGTGATGCCCATGCCCACGCCGATATCGGCATTTTTGATGGAGGGCGCGTCGTTCACGCCGTCGCCGGTCATGGCGGTCACACAGCCGAGGTTCCGCCATGCGTTGACGATGCGCACCTTATGCTCGGGCTGCACGCGGGCGTACACGCCGTAGCATGCCACGTCGCGCTGGAAATCCTCCTCGCTGATGTCATCGAGCATCGCGCCGGTGATCGCCTGCGCGGGGTCCGTGATGATGCCAAGCTCCATGGCGATGGCGATGGCGGTATCCCTGTGATCGCCCGTGATCATGATGGGGCGTATGCCCGCCTTGCGGCATTCCTCTATCGCGTCCTTCACCTCGGGGCGAACCGGGTCGATCATGCCCGTAAGGCCGATAAATACGAGCTCCTGTTCAAGATTCTTCGGCGAACAGTCCTCGGGAACCTCGTTATACTGCCGCATCGCCGCGCATAAAACGCGCAGCGCCTTATCCGCAAGCGCCTTATTCTCCAGCAGCACCGTGTCGCGCATTTCGCGCGTGAGGGGCACAGCCTCGCCGTCCTTTAAATAATAGGCGCAGCGCCGCAACACTTCGTCCGGCGCGCCTTTGGTAAACTGCACGATACCGTTCTTCGTCTCATGCAGCGTGCTCATCATCTTGCGCATGCTGTCAAACGGCGCTTCCGCCACGCGCGGCATATTCATGGAAAGGTCGGGCTTCAAAAACCCGTTTGCCGTCGCAAAATTCACGAGCGCGCACTCCGTAGGCTCGCCTACAGCCTTGCCGTTTTCATCCGGCTCCGCGTCGCAGCAGAGCGTCATCGCCGTAGCGATCTGCGAAAGGTTGTTTTCCGGCCAATGCGCCACAACGGTCATCTTGTTTTGGGTAAGCGTGCCGGTCTTGTCGCTGCAAATGATCTGCGCGCAGCCCAGCGTTTCCACCGCCGTCAAGCGGCGGATGATGGCGTTGCGCTTGGACATGTTGGTAACGCCCATGGACAGCACGATCGTAACGACCGCCACCAGTCCCTCCGGTATCGCGGCTACGGCAAGGCTCACGGCAACCATGAAGGTATCCAGCACCGTTTCGCCGCTGAAGCTTCCCGCGCGAATCAAATTGAGCGCGAATATGAATATGCAGATGCCCAGCACCAGCCATGTGAGAATCCGGCTTAGCTGCGCAAGCTTGATTTGCAGCGGCGTCTGCCCCTCCTCCGCTTGGGAGAGGGCGTCGGCGATCTTACCCATCTCGGTTTCCGCGCCCGTTGCAACCACGACGGCCTTGCCGCGCCCGTAAACCACCTCGCTGCCCATATAGACCATGTTCTTACGGTCGCCCAGCGGCACATTTTCGCCGCCCAACGCCTCGATCGCCTTCTCAACAGGCACGCTCTCGCCCGTAAGGGCAGCTTCCTCGATCTGTAGGCTGTGGCTTTCCATCAAACGCGCGTCCGCGGGCACGGCGTCGCCCGCTTCGAGCAGCACCACGTCGCCGGGCACGAGTTCCTCGCTCTTGATGCGGTGCACATGCCCGTCCCGCAGCACCTGACAGGTCGCGGCGGACATCTGCTGCAAGGCTTCGATCGCCTTCTCCGCCTTGTTTTCCTGATAAACGCCAAGCACCGCGTTAACGATCACCACCACCATGATGATGATCACATCCGCAAAGCTTTCGCCCGCGTATACGGCGGTAACGCCGCTGATGAGCGCCGCCGCGATCAGGATGAGGATCATGGGGTCCTTCATCTGATCAAAAAAGCGCTTGATCAGCGACGCCTTGGGCGCTTCCTTGAGTTTATTCAAACCGTAGGTCTTAACGCGTTCCGCCGCCTGCGCGTTGGTGAGCCCGTTGCCGTCCGTTTCCAAATGCCGCAGCACCGCGCCGACAGTCTCGAGATAATGCTTCATCTGCATAAATATCCTTTCTGATTTTAACGGTATCTTAACGTGCAAACAGCCCCGCAGAGGGCGCGGCGTCTGCGTTGTCGGGTTTGTCTATCATATTATAATTCCTGCAAAGGCGCAAGATACTGTTTGCGCTTTTTTTCCATTTCCGTGGCATACGCCGCATCCTTGCCCTTATGCAGCTCCCTAAGGTACGCGTGATGGTTGTCCATAATCTGCGGATCGTCGCGGCCAAGAAGAAATACGGCAATGCTGGAGCATTGATCCGCGGCGCGGCCTATATTGGTCAGCGCCTCGATAAAGATCAAGCCCGCGCCTACGGTGCAGGTGCCTACCTTCAGGCGCTGCACATGCCCATCCTTAAGCATAGCGACAAGGTCGTCTATGACCTCCTCCAGCGGCTCCACCTTCTTGGCAAGCGCCGAATCGCCGGATTCGAACGCCTGTACGGTGAGCGCCACGATCTCCTGCACAGCCGCTTGGATGATCTCCAGCTCCTTTTGCGCTTGTTCCGAGAAGATAACGCCCTCGCGCATCTTGCGTTCGCCCAAATGATTCAGGTTGTTGGCGTAATCGCCTATGCGCTCAAAATCCGTTACGGCTTGCAGCAATAGATTGAGCTGCCGATTATCCTCGGGCGATTCGATCAGGCGTGAAAGCTTGATCAGATAGTTTTCCGCCGTATCCGTAAACGCGTCGATGCGATCCTCATAGGTATCCACCTTCTCGCTGCGCGTAGGGGTATATTCCTGTAGCTGCTTGAAGGCGCGGTTCAGATTCTTCTCCACCAGCTCGCCCATGCGGGTAATGCCCTTAGACGTCTGCGAAAGGGCGATGGCGGGGGAAATAAAGAGCTTTTCGTCAAGCACGGCAAGCTCGGAAAGCTCCTTCTTCTCGGCTTCCTCCTCCGGATCCTCCCGTATGATCTTCTTGGAGAGGGCGACAAGCTGGTTGGTAAAGGGCAGCAGCACGATCGCCGTGATCAGATTGAATAACGTCTGGAAATTGGCAATGTCGCCGCTGTCTACGATCTTTGTCCAAAGTGCCGGCATCGCGCCCATGCGGTGCATAAGCGTCATCACGATCATAAAAAGGATCGTGCCGATCGTATTGAATACGATATGCACGATCCCCGTCCGCTTGGCGTCCTTGGAGGTACCGATGGAGCACACGAACGCGGTGGTCACGCAGGTGCCCAAATTGATGCCCATAATAACGGGATAGATAAGGCTGAAGGTCATGACGCCCGTGCTGGAGAGCGCTTGAAGCATACCCACCATAGCCGACGAGCTCTGCACGATCACGGTCAAGATCAAGCCGGCCGCAATACCCAGCAGGGGAATGTCGGTGGCTTCCTGCAACACGCTAAGGAACGCGCCGGACGTGGCAAGCGGCTGCACCGCGGCGGTCATGCCCAATAAACCCATAAAGAGCACGCCAAAGCCCATAAGGATCTGCCCCGTTCCCTTCGTGCTCGCCTTTTTGATGAACATGATCAAGATGATGCCGGCGATCATCGCAAGGGGCGCGAGCGTGGAGGGCTTAAAGAATTCCAGCATGATGTTGCCGGAGGTTTCAAGATCCATCAGCCGTATGATCTGCGCGGTGACGGTGGTGCCGATATTGGCGCCCAATACGATGCTGACCGCCTGCTTGAGGTTTAAGATGCCCGCCCCGATCAAGCCCACCGTCAATACGATCGTCGCCGTGGAGCTTTGGATCACCGCCGTGACCAGCGTTCCCGTCAGCACGCCCATCAGCGCGTTATGCGTCAGCTTTTCCAAGACGCGCTTGAGCGTATCGTCCGAATTGTTTTTTAATCCGTCCCCCATGATCTCCATGCCATAGAGAAACATGGCGAGGCAGCCCAGCAAGGATATGACTGCAAAAATATCCATTCTTCTTCCCTTTCGGCCACTTCTAGCCAAATACTCAAATTTCTACATTTATATCTTACTGGTTGCCCGCCGCGTTTGCAATGATAAATTTTCTTTGCGCGCGCGGTAAAATATGCCGTGCGCGCTCCGGCGCGCCAAAAAGCGTCCCCGCGCCTTAATGCGCGGGGACGCTTCGCTTTCGTTATCTTCTATCAGCCCGCGAAATAAAACTGATACAGCGGGGTCATCCTGTAGATCACGCCGTCATAGGTTCGAAGCTGATAAACCAGCGGATCGTATTCCACCATCTTCGCGTAATTATCCTTGAACCACGCAAACGCCGCCTTCGTATCCGCGAAGTCCGGCTGCTCGCCCCCCGTAATCAGGGTGTAGATCGTGTCCCAATCCACCGCGTCCGTAGAAAGCAGCCGCAGCTTTTCATCCGGCTGCGTATCCGCCACGATGGAGGGAACGTAGACCTCGCTGTCCTCTTCATCCTGCTTCCAATACAGCTGCACATGATGCACATCGAATACGATAGCGTCGTCCTCGCCCGTAATGCCGGTGATCTGCGCCACGGCGTTGCTCGCGTCCGCGCCCGCGCTGACGCTCATGGGAAAGAAGGGCTCCGCGATCCCTTCGAGCTTCGCGTTCGGCTTGAGATCAAATACATAGGTGGAAAGAAGCGGCGCGTCCGGCTCGGCGGCGCTCAAAAACGCGACGAACGCCGTATAGCCCTGCTCCCCAAAGGGGATCACACGCATGATCTCGCTGTAGGCGTCGCCGCTGTCGGAAAGCTCCAGCGTATACGTCTCCGCTTCCTTATCATAAGCCATGCTCTCCATATCCTTGGGAAGCGCAGGCAGGTCGTCAAGCGACGCAAAGCACGCGCCGGCAAACTCCTCCATCACCTTTTTCGGTATGGTTACAACGTCATCCCGCGTTCTGTCAATGGAATCGCTTTTGATATCCGCATTGACGCAAAGATGATACAGCACGCTCCAAACAAACGCGGGATCCTCCGGATTATATCCGCCCGTTTCAGCCTCCCGCAGCGCGCGTACGCCCGCGTCCATAACGGGCAGCATCGCTTCCGCGACGGCGTTCGCTTCTTCATCCACCTGCTGCTCGGAAGGCGGCGCAAGCTCCTCTATGGGCGCAAGCGTTTCCACAGGCGCGGCGGTCTGCGCGATCGTCGGCGTTTGCGTAGCGGC
>JAQVRG010000084.1 GCA_028701165.1 Eubacteriales bacterium
TTGAAGGGCTTGGTTTTTACAATAGTGAAAACTTTGAAAGAAGTGTGTGAATACACGTGGTTTCTGCCATGTGTATATCATACAAGTTGCGTATGTTATTTAGGAAACGTGACCGAGATGGCTGTTCCCATATCCGGCTCGCTTTGAAGCAAGATGCGTCCGTGGTGGTACTGCACCGCGTGCTTCACGATGGAAAGACCCAGCCCCGTGCCGCCCGAAGCGCGCGAATGACTCTTATCCACCCGGTAGAACCGTTCAAACACGCGGCTTTGGTATTTTGCCGGTATGCCAATGCCCGTATCTTTTACCGTAACAGAGACAGTGCTTTCATCAGATGCAACGTTTATGGCAACGCTGCCGCCGTCTTTGTTATATTTAACGGCGTTGTCACACAGGTTATAGACGATCTCATAGATAAGTCTGCGCACGCCTGTGATCTGCGCGCTATGCCCATCCACGGAGCATGTGATATGCCTTTCCGCCGCCGCATCGTGCAAATTTTCCGCCGCCTCCTGCGCGATTGCCAACAAATCAACGCTTTCTCGCGGCATGGCGTCGCCTTCGTCAAGCTGAGAAAGGCGGATAATGTCCTCGATCAGCGTTACCATTCTTGCAGCCTCTGTGCGGATATGCCCGATAAAGCGCGGCGCGTCTTCCTGCTTTACCATGCCGTTTTGTAAAAGCTCCGCGCTGCCCATAATACCTTGCAGCGGCGTCTTAAGTTCGTGAGATACATTGGCGGTGAATTCCCTGCGGTTTCGTTCCGCCGCCTCCTGCTCGGTAACGTCGAAGGAGAGGATGACAATGCCGATCATCTCGCCGTTTGATTCTATGCGGCTTAGATCGAATTGATAAGCGCGGCCGTTGCGTTCCGCGCGAAGCTCGCCGACGCCGTTTTCTTTTGTTTCCTGTATCGCGGCGCTTATGTCCAAACTCCGATCCAGCGTTAAAAAATCTTGGCCTACGCAAGCGCTGTCCGTGCTGAACAGCTTCTGCGCGGCATGGTTGATGCTGAGTATGGCGCCCTTGGCGTCCAGCAGCACAAGACCCTCCTTCATGCTGTCGGTAATTTGCGCGAATTCGTCCCGTTGACGCCGCAGAAGCCGAAGCTGCTTTTTGATTTCGAGCTGCTGCTGATTGATCCTGCCTAAAAGCGGCGACAACTCCTCATAAGCGTCGTTTTCCAAAGGATGCTCCAAGTCGAGCAGGTTAAGCGGCTCAACAACTCGCTTGGCCATGCGATTTGACAAAATGCCGGATAGAACAAGCGCGATGACCAAAACGATCAATATCGGCTGGAGCATTCCAAGTGCGAGCACGCCGGCCGTAGCGCGGCTGACGGAGATTCTAAGAACGCTGCCGTCAGAGAGCCGCTTGGCGCGGTATATTGTTTTCTGTAAGAGCGTCGCGGAATAACGGGCGCTATTACCCTCGCCGGCAGTAAAGGCCGCTTGTATTTCGCTGCGGTCCAAATGGTTTTCCATGGCTTGCGGATCCGCCTGCGTGTCATAGAGCACCGTACCGTCGGTCGCTACCCATGTGAGCCTGTAGTTGTCGGAGTCAAGCTTTTCAAGGTAGCTTTTGCCATCGCTTTCCACAGCGGCCATCGCTAACTCCAGCGCATCCTTCATTTGCTTTTCCTGCATATTGCCGAAATACTCGTACAGGCAGCCCATGATAATTATGAGACTTGCAAAAAGTACTGCACCGGCTACAAGGATAATGGATGTAAAGATTTTTCTGGTCATTCCTTTACCTCCAGCCGATAGCCCACGTTACGTACGGTCTCAATCCAATCGCTGTAGCGGCCGAGCTTTTGCCTTAACGTACGGATGTGCATATCCACCGTGCGGGTTTCACCGCAGTAATCCGTGCCCCAAACCTCCTCCATGAGCTGATCGCGGGTAAATGCCACGCCCGGATGGGACAGAAACAGGCGAAGAACTTCAAACTCTTTGTAGGTCAATATGACGCGTTCGCCGTCCGCCGTTACGGTATGTTCGTCCAAATTGACGATCAAGCCGCCGGTTTTCAACAAATGCTCCGCACGCTTGGGCGCACAGCGCCGCAGGACGGCTTTTACGCAGGAAACAAGCTCCATCACGCCGAATGGCTTGGTGAGATAGTAATCCGCACCGAGATCGAGCCCTTGTATCTTGTCATATTCCGCGCCCTTAGCGGTGGCCATCACCACCGGAATATCGCGGAGTATGGCGGACGCCTTCATGCGGCGCAGCAGCTCTATCCCGTCCACGCCGGGCAGCATCACATCCAGCACTACAAGCGCGGGCTGTTCTGTTTGCAGCGCTTCCCAAAAGGAGACTCCGTCCGCAAAGCCACGCGCCTCAAAGCCTGTAGATTGCAGACTGTATACCTCTATATCCCGTATGCTGGATTCGTCCTCTACGCACCAGATCATGCTTATTCCTCCTTATGCACGCCCGTTACCGAGAAAATGACCCATTCAGCGATATTGACCGCATGATCGCCGATTCGTTCAAAGTATTTCGCTATCATCAAAAGGTCGAGGGCGTATTCGCCGTCTGCGGGTTCTTTCCCTATTTTTTCTATCAGCTTGTTTTTTACCTGGTCGAAGAAAGCATCCACGGTGTCGTCGTCGGCAATGACCTTTTCCGCTAACATTATATCATGCTTGACGAAAGCATCAACACTCTCCGTAACCATTTGAATAGTCGCCCGCGCCATTTCCCGCAGAAGCTCGTCGTTTTCTGCGCTTCTGCCGTCCAAAAAACAGACGATTTCCGCGATATCCTCAGCTTGGTCGCCGATTCTCTCCATATCCGTAATCATCTTAAGCGCTGCGGATATTTGCCGCAGATCCCTTGCGACCGGCTGTTGCTGCAAAAGAAGCTTTAGGCACATAGACTCAATCGTCCGCTCCTTTTGATCGATTTCCGCGTCCAGCGGGGCGACCTTTTTCGCCAACGCCTTATCCGCGGCGGTCAGCGCCTTGGAGCTAAGACCAATAACCTCCTCGCAGAGCGCGCCCATCATGATAAGCTCTTTATTTAAAAGAGCAAGCTGCTCATCAAAACGACTTCTCATTATCCGAACCTCCCCGTAATATAATCCTCTGTCCTTTTATCCCTCGGCTGTGAGAACAGCATTTCCGTAACGCCGTATTCCACCAGCTCTCCCAGCAGGAAGAATGCTGTGTTGTCCGAGATGCGGGCGGCTTGCTGCATATTGTGCGTGACGATGACGATGGTGTATTGCTCCTTGAGCTGCAACGCAAGCTCTTCGATTTTGGATGTCGAAATGGGGTCGAGCGCACTTGTTGGTTCGTCCATCAAAAGCACGGCCGGCTCCACCGCGAGCGCCCGCGCGATGCACAGCCGCTGCTGTTGTCCGCCGGAGAGGCCAAGGGCGTTCTTTTTCAACCGATCCTTCACCTCGTTCCAAATCGCCGCGTCCCGCAGCGAACGCTCCACGATGTCGTCCAGCTTCGCTTTTCCCTTCACGCCGTGCGTTCTTGGCCCATAGGCTACATTGTCATAGATGCTCATAGGAAAGGGATTCGGCTTTTGAAATACCATCCCGATTTGACGGCGCAGCTCGCTTACGTCGGTCGCGGAATCAAAAATATCGGTTTTTTCGTATTGCACGCTGCCGGTGATCTTTACGCCGGGAATCAGATCGTTCATGCGGTTGAGCGTTTTGAGAAAGGTGGATTTGCCGCAGCCGGAGGGACCGATCAGCGCGGTAATGCTTTTTTTTGCAATGTCCAGACTGACATTTTTCAATGCCTGTTGGTTTCCGTACCAAAGGCAGAGGTTGTCTATTGTGATAATACTGCTCATCATGCTTTTTTCCTCCTAAAGTACCGCTGGGTAAGCGTCGCCGCCAGATTGATCAAAAGCGTCAGTCCCATCAGTATCGCCGCGATCGCAAATGCCGCGCCAAATTCGCCCTGCTCCTTGGCATAGACATACAGTGCGACGGTCAATGTTGCGCCCGCGCTCGTGAGTCCCTCAAAAATGCCGTTGAGCGCGTGCGCAAAGCCTGCCGTGAAAAGAAGCGCCGCCGATTCGCCTAAGATTCGGCCTACCGATAGGATGCAGCCGGTGATGACGCCGTCCACGCAGCCGGGCAGCACCACGGTGCGGATGACCCGCCACTTGCCAGCGCCCAAGCCGAACGCGCCCTCGCGGTAGCTCTGCGGTACGGTCTTTAGGCTCTCCTGCGTAGTGCGCATGATGGTGGGCAGATTCATGATGACGAGTGTCAGCGCGCCCGCGAGCAGCGAGGTCTGCATGCCGAGGAACTGGCAAAAAAACAACATACCCACAAGCCCGTATATAATGGACGGGATGCCCGAAAGCGTTTCCGCCGCGTATTCGATAACCGCTACGACCTTCTTGTTTTTGGCGTATTCCGTTAGATAGATGGCGGCGCCAACGCCCAGCGGCAGGACGATAAGCAGCGTCGCAATGACGATATATACCGTGTTGAGGATATCCGGCAGGATGCCGATGCGCTCCGTCAAATAGCTGGGCGAGGTGGAAAGCAGCTCCCACGAGATATTGGGGACGCCCTTGGCTAAAACATAAGCGATCAGGAAGAGCACCAGCGCATACGTCAGCGCGGCGCATACATACATCAAAGCGCGCATGAAGCCGATATAACGCCGACGTTTTCGGGATAATTTTGCGTTTAGCATTCTCATCTCTCCTTCGTGCGCTTCAAAAAGAAGTTGAGCGTTGCGTTGATGAGCATAATGAACAGGAACAGCACCAAGGCGATCGAAAACAGCGCCTGCCGTTGCAGGCCGCCGGAATAGGACATTTCGCTTGCAACCGCCGTGGTGAGGAAGCGCACGCTTTGGAAAAGACTCGGCATATTCGCGGCGTTGCCTGAAACCATCATGACCGCCATCGCTTCGCCGATCGCTCTGCCGACGCCCAACACCACCGCCGCCGCGATGCCGCTTTTGGCCGCGGGGACGGAAACCTTGAAGTAGGTCTCTACCGGCGTTGCGCCCAATGCAAGCGACGCATCCTCGTATTCCTTCGGTACGGCTTCCAGCGCCGTGACGGATACCTTGATGATGCTTGGCAGTATCATGATCGAAAGCACGATGATCGCCGCGAAAAGGCTCGCGCCGTCTGGCACATGGAACAGCTTTCGTATTGCGGGCACCAGTATGAGCATACCCACAAGGCCGTACACGACGGACGGGATGCCCGCAAGCAGGCTGACCGCCGATTCCATCACCGTTTTGACCCTTGGGGACGCGACCTTTGCAAGGTACACCGCCGTCATGAAGCCGATGGGAACGCCGATCACGATGGCGCCCGCCGTGCCGTACACGCTGGTCAAAATGAAGGACAGTATCCCATACGAAGGTTCCGCCGCGGTGGAAGCCCATGTTTTTCCGAAGAGGAATTTGATCAACCCGATCTCGCGTATGGCCGGAATGCCGGAGATGATCAGGTATACGGTGATGAGCAGCACACAGCAGACGGTGATCAGCCCCAATAGCAGGAACACACCATGCACGGCCGTTTCAAATGATTTCTTCTTGCCTTTCATACATAACCTTTCCATTGAACCGGAAGGGGCAGCCGCAGTGCGGCTGCCCAACAGCGTGTCTGCTAGTTCGCCGCCACCGCGCCCGCGGCGGAGATGATTTCCGCTGCATCCGCAGAAGTGATGTAGGCGAAGAACATTTGGGCAGTTTCACTAAGCGCCGTGCCGTCCTTGGTCACGAGGACAAAGGGGCGTTGGATCACGTAGCTGCCATCCTTAACGGTGTTCTCGCTGGGCGTTACGCCGCCCACGGAGAGGGCCTTTACGCTATCCTTGACAGAGGCAAGGGACGCATAGCCGATGGCGTCGGGATTCTGGGATACGGTGGTGATCACGTCGCCTGTGCTGGTCAATTCCTGACGGTATTTGCAGGCGTCCTCGGTGCCGGTGATGGATTCGAAGCCGTCACGCGTACCGCTGCCCGCTTCGCGGCCGATCAATACGATCTGGGCGTCGTTGCCGCCAACGTCTTTCCAGTTGCTGATCTCGCCGGTATAGATGGATGCGATTTGTTCAAGACTAAGCTCTGCTACGGGATTCTCCGGGCTTACAATGATGGCGATGCCATCGTAGGCAAGCACCGTTTCGCTAAGTCCCTGCGCTTTTTCCTCATCCTTTAGGCTGCGGCTTGAAAGTCCGATGTCGCAGCGCCCTTCGAGCACGGCCTTGATACCGGAGCCGGAACCGGTGGGGTTATACGTAAAGCTTGTGTTTTTATTGGCTGCCATGAAGGATTCTCCCAACGCGCCGATAACCTTTTCCATGGAGGTGGAGCCGTCGGTAGAAACCGTGCCGCCATTGGTCTTTGCGCCGCAGCCCGCCAGCATGGCGGCTGCCATAACGCCGATGATAAGCATACCGATGATTTTCTTCATAATTCAACATCCTTTCATTCTCATAACTTATTGTTTTCTACGGCTATTATGATACAAAGCGGGTGTAAAATGAAAAAGACGCCTAGTGTAAAATCGGCGTAAAATCGAAGAAAGCTTAAGATGTGAAAATTTCTGACCTGACTGCCGCCTTATTTAGGCTTATCATCAAAAATAACGAAATATGCTTGGCGTACCGGAACAAAAGCTACTGGGAACTTGTGGGGCTGAACGAAGCGGCTTCCCCGGATACGGCCGCAATGTCGGCAATCCATCCTGATTATGTGACTTTTGTACCGAAAGAATAAGCGAGAAGCAGAACGATTGCAAATGACCCTTGATTTCCATTGCATAGACGGAAAGTCTATCCTATGTTATTCTAGCGGTG
>JAQVRG010000085.1 GCA_028701165.1 Eubacteriales bacterium
TTTATGCTCGTTTGCACCCGTGTCCTCGATCAGCCCGATCAAAAGCTTCACGCCCGCGTGGGCGATCTCCTCGGCGGGCTGCGCAAGCGTCGTGAGCACCGGATCGATATAGGCCGAAACGTCCAGTCCGTCGATGCTGATGACGGAGCAATCCGCAGGCACCCTGCGCCCGTGATCCCGCAACGCCTTGACGGCCGCCACGGCCATCATGTCGGCGATCACGAAAAGCGCCGTAAATTCCGCGCCGTCCTCAAGCAGCGACGTTGTCGCGCGATACGCGCCCTCCAGCGAGAAATCCTCGCTTTCCCGAACCAGCGTCTCGTCCGGCTCTATGCCCAAATGCGCAAGCGCATCCCGGTAACCGCGGTATCTTAGCTCGCTGACGGAGCGATCCGCCTTGCCGGATACGATCGCGGCGATGCGGCGGTGCCCTCTTTCATATAAGTATTCCACGGCGCGCCACGCCTCCCTGTAATCGTCCACGGCGACGCTCGCGTAGGCCGTATCGTCCAACGTGCCGAAGGTGTTGGTGTAGGTGACGCAAACGTAGGGGACGCTCAACATATTGAGGTCGTTTGGCGCGTAATCAAAGCGGCCGCCCAAAAACATCACGCCGCAAAGGCGCTTTTCCGCCGCGAGCATGGCCGCGGCCATGATCTCGTCGGCGCGGCTGTCGATATGGTGCAGCACCATCGCGTAGCCGCTGTTGTAAACGTCCGCCTCCACGGCCTTCAAAAGCCGCGCGAAGAAGGGATTGTTGAAGCCGCGCACGATTACGGCAAGGTTCGCCGTTTCGGTTTTCACAAGGTTGCGCGCGCTGTTGTTGGGTACGAACCCCAGCGCGCGGATGGCCGCTTGCACCTTCTCGCGGGTCTCGGGATTCACGTCGGGTCTGTCGTTGAGCACGCGCGAAACGGTGCTGATGCTGATGCCGCAGCTTTTCGCCACGTCCTTGATGGTTGCGCCGCGCATATCGCTCCCCGCCGCAGGCAAACGCCCGCCCCTTCCTTCTTCCGATTCATCCTTGGTGCCCGGCCGCGCAGGAACCTGCCGCCGGTTTTTCGGCAACGTTATCGGGAACGTTACCGGTGACTTGCATGCGTAATTATAATCGCTCCGTATAGGTTTGTCAAGAGAAAAAAAGAGAAAGGTTTGCGCGTTTTTCAGATGAGCGCGCTATTTTGCCAGCAGCCAAACCGCCACGCCCGCGCAGGAGAGCGTTCCGCCCAGCAAAAAAAGCAGCCGCGTGAGGGCGGCGTTGCGGATATCCACCTCAAATACGGCGTTTTCCGGCTTCTGCGGATCAAAAAGCACGGCATAGCGGCCGTCCGTCTGGTGGATCGTGCCCGCGTCCGCCGTACGCATGCGCGTCATATAGGTTTTATCCTTCACGGTATAGGTGACCATCGGATCGGAAAGCGCCGCAAAGGGAGCCTTACGCGCGACGGCGCTGTGCATGTCCGCCGTGCAGCGCAGCCACCCGTTCTCCGCTCTCTTCCGTTTCGTCAAACGAAAAAGCGCCCACAGCGCCAAGCCCGCGCCCGACGCGGCAAGCGCTATGCCGATCGTTCCCGTCATAGCCGCTTCTCCCGAATCCTATTGAATGATCCCGTAGCTGTATACGGGCACAACGTCCGTCATATCCCGCCGGAAGCAGAATTTCACATCGTCCTCAAAGCCCAGCTCGATGAGCTTTTTACAGTGGTTGATCTCGTGAATATCGACGCGTTTTTCCATATAGCCCTTGTAAAGCCAGCGGCTGACCGATACGGTATCCGTACAAACAGCCTTGCCCACGCCTTTGATGATCTCTTCCGCGATCGCGCCCGCTGCGATCAGGTCGTCGGCGGAAATAGCGCCGTCCGTACCCGCACAGATGATCACGACGTCCTTACCAAGCTCAACCGCGCGTTTGGCGACAGCCGTCGCGTTGACCATGGCACCGATAAGCACATTGTCAGCGCTCGCGGACGCGCATACGGCGGTGGTGCCGTTGGTGGTGGACATGATGACCGTGCGGCCTTTTACGGCTTCCACACTGAATTCAAAGGGCGAGTTGCCGATATCGAAGCCCTGTGTTTTGACGCCGCCCGTTTCACCCGCAAGCAAGCTGTCCCTGCTGCCTAGACGCGTAACAAAGGAAGCGGCCTCCGCCGCATCCGACGTGGGAATGATCTTCACGATGCCATTCTGTATCCCCACCACCATGCAGGTAGTGGCGCGCAGCACGTCGACGACGATCGCCGTGGTGTCCATAAGGCGGGCAACATGAATCTTGCCCGCAACGGGAATAACGTCAAGTTTCATACTCTTTGTGCTTACTCTTTCTCCATCACTTTGTGCCATACGCCCATTTTATACGGGTCACATATCTTTACCTCTTAATTTTATCAGCATAGCCGGGCTTTGTAAATGACGGATTCGCAATTGCGCTACAACCGTTACTTATAATACAGCGCCGACAACCATACGGAGGCCGCCGCGCCCGCCAGCATGGAAAACAAAGCCGCCGGCAGCGTATAGCGCGTTTTTTTGACGCCCACCGCGCCGAAATAAAGGGCGATGGTGTAGAAAATGGTCTCGGACGAGCCGAGCATCACGGAGGCCGCAAAGGAGGGGAACGCGTCCACGCCCGCCGTTTCATACACGTCCGCAAGCAGCGCCATGCCGGCGCTCCCCGAGAAGGGCCGCAGAAGAAACAGCGGCACAAGCTCGCGCGGAAAGCGAAGCGCCGACGCAAGCGGCGCAAGGCGGGCGTTTAAAAAATCCATCGCGCCGCACGCGCGAAAGCCGCTGATCGCCATCATCATCGCCGCCATATAGGGCAGTATCCGTGCGATAAGCGGAAACGCCTTCCCCGCGCCCCGCGCGAAAGCGCCGTAGATATCCTCCCCCTTAACCATGCCGTAAAGCAGGAAGGAAAGCATCATGGCAGGCACTATCCAGTCCGTCGGCTCCACCGCCTTCCCAGCCAACAACCAAGCACCGCCGCCGCCGCGCATAGGAGCGAAGCTAAAAACGTCGGCACAACGATCGCGTACACATCGGCGCTGCCGCAGCTTGCGCGCAGCGCGAGCACGCCCGTTGGCAAAAGCTCCACGGCGGAGGCGTTCAGGCAAAGAAACAGGCACATATCCGCCGTCGCCGTATCCGGCTTTGGGTTGTTCTCCTGCATGGCCGCCATGGCTTCAAGCCCAAAGGGCGTGGCGGCGCTTCCCATGCCGAAGAAGTTGGCGGCAAGGTTCAGCGTGATGGGCGCTGCGGCTTTTGCGGACGCGGGAAACAGCCGCGCCGTCACCGGCTGCAACAGGGCGGAAAGCCGGCGGATCATCCCCGCCTCCTCCGCCACGTTCATAAGCCCCATCCAAAGCATAAACGCGCCGCAAAGATCGATGCACAGGCGCACGGCCTCGCCGGCGCCCGCAAGCATAGCGTCGGCCACAACGCCCCCCTGCCCGGTAAGCACGCCCACCGTCAGCGACAAAAACAGCATGCCGCCCCAAACAAAATCCATCATATCCTTATAGATATGATGGAAAAGACATTTTAATATGTAACTCCTACGGCTTTTGCGACATTTCCACAGCGCGCCGGTACGCCTCGTTTCGGGGCATATCCGTGACCGCCGCCGTCTGCTTGGCCGCGTCCTTTGCGGATACCCCTTGCGAAAGCAGCGACCGCAGCAGCGTTTCCGGGTCCGCGCCGGCCTCCTCGGTTTTACCGCCTACAAGCAGCACGCATTCGCCCTTGGGCGGCGCATCCTGATAGCGCGCGGCAAGCGCTGTGAGCGTATCGCGCACGCATTCCTCATAGACCTTGGTAAGCTCGCGGCAAAGCGCCGCCGGGCGATCGCCCCAAACCGCCGCAAGCGCGGCGCAGGTATCCGCAACGCGCAGCGGGCTTTCATAGAAAATCACCGTGCCGTGATGCGCGCCAAGCTTCGCCACGCGCTCCCGCCGCGCTTTCCCCACGCGCGGAAGGAAGCCGGCAAAGCATGCGTCCTCCGCCGGCAAGCCCGAAAGCACGAGCGCCGTAAGGCTCGCCGACGCCCCCGGCAGCACACAGACGGGCAGCGACGCGTCGATGCAAAGCCGCACCAGCCGCCCGCCGGGATCGCTGACGCCGGGCATGCCCGCGTCGGAGGCGTAGGCTACGACCTCGCCGCCGCGTATGCGCGCAAGCACCTCCTGTCCGCGCGAAAGCTCATTGTGCTCATGGCAGGCGATCAGCGGCTTTTTGATGGAAAGCGCATACAGCAAAGCGCCCGTACGGCGCGTATCCTCGCAGTACACAGCCGCGCATTCCCTCAGCACGCGCAGCGCGCGCAGCGTGATATCCTCCCTGTTGCCTATGGGGGTAGGCACAAGGTACAAGCCGGCCGTAAGCGGCGCGCGCGATTCGTCCACAGTTGTTCGCAATTCGTCCATAGAATGAGTATACCACAAAGGCGGCGCTGTGGTATACTATAGGAAATAGCAGCCGTCGTTCTAACAACCGGAACGCGCGCGCGTATCAATCCATAGAAAACGACAATCTTAGAAAAGGAGTGCGATGGAATATGCAGGAAAACGATAAGAGGACGCCTGTACAGCCTCTGCCCGACGAAGCGCTTTCACAGGTGGACGGCGGGATCTTAGAATCTCCCGACGCGTCGCGCTTCATCGTACGCAATAAGTTCATCGTTCGAAAGCAGGACAAGCAAGGCCGGACGCTTCCGCCCGAGCCGGACTTCATACGCGACGCGAAGGAATAGCAACAACACGAAGGAGGCACGAATATGCAAAACGAAGCGGATAAAGACAGAGACGCGTTCGCCCGTCCCGTCAGCGACGAGGCGCTCGAGGACGTCAGCGGCGGCATGTGCTTAAGAAGCGGCAATACCACTCTGGAATTTGATCCCAACAACGACGATACGCAAACCATGCTTCTGCCGGGCAAGCCCGGGACGAGCAGGGCGCGCACCTTGGAACAGAAGCGCCGAGCAGGGGTTCCTCTTCCAAAGACCACGCATATTTAAGTAAACATCGGCAAAGGTCAAACGACCTTTGCCGATGCTTTTTTCATTTTCGATTTTGTTCTGCCCTCAGTTTTCCGTTTCCGCCGCGCGCTTGCCCGCGGCGTCTTTTTTTGCGTCCCGCACAAGGCCGATCGTATAGAGGATCAGCGCCACCACGACAAACGCAAGCGGCACGCCCTTGTCCGGCGTTAGCTTTTCGCCCATAAGAAGCCCGCACAGGAGCTGCAAGGTGGGCGAAACATACTGGATAAAGCCCATGGTGGTAAAATCAACCTTCTTTACGGCGTCGGAATAAAGCATGACGGGGATCGCCGTTACGGCGCCAGCGAGCACGAGCAGCACGCCCGTCCACGGCGTGATCGCGGCGATCTGCGCCCTTTTGAAGCACAGGCAGAACAACAGCGCCAAGGGGGTGAGCAGCATGCACTCCACGGCGATGCTCGCAACGCCGTCGGCCTTGGCAAGCTTCTTGAACACCCCGTAAGCCGTAAAGGAGGCTGCAAGGATCAAGCCCATCACGGGCACTTTGCCAAACATCACGAGCGACACGGCTACGCCCGCCGCGGCAATGAGCACAGCCGCAAGCTGGAGCTTGCCGCAGCGCTCCTTAAACAACAGCACGGAGATCGCAAACACCATCAGCGGATTCATATAGTAGCCAAGGCCGGCGTCGATGGTATGCCCGCGCATAATCGCCCATACATATACGCCCCAGTTAAGGCAGATACTCACAGTAGCCGGCAGCAGCCACTTCATCTGCGCCTTATTGTGAAGCGTCGCCTTAACGGCGCCTAAGCGTCCCTTCAAGGCGAGCACGAGGAACGCGAACGCCGCCGCGAACACGATGCGGCAGCAGAGCACCAGCAGGGAATCCTCCGCCGCGAGCATATGCCAGTACAGGGGCAGCAGCCCCCACATTACATACAATAAAAACACCGTAAGCAGCGCTTTTTGATTCTTGTTCATTCCGCAAAAAGTCCTCGGTTTCACCAGTCTATTTCATTCATTCTAAGCGTATGGACGCCGCATTGCAAGCGTATCTTGTTCTTGACTTGTCTGTGAACTTTTTGCGCCCGGTTTGCTATCCTTTAAGGGTTTATGCTATAATAGGTTGCTTCTACTAGGAAAGCTTGAAAACAGGCAAAGGACGAAGTTTTTTGATACGCTCACGGGCTAATTTTTCCAAGGTCATATTGCTGATTATTCTCGGCGCTGCCCTCGTCGCGGCGGTGGTTTTTTACCTGACCCATCACGCTGACGCGGGGCAATCGGCAAAGCCGCGCGTGATCCTTAACGAGGTCATGACCAGCAACAAGGGCGCTGTTGCGGACGAATACGGTAATTTCCCCGACTGGGTGGAAGTCTGTAACACCGCGAGCGAGCCTGTCGATATTTCGGGCTACGGCCTGTCCGACGATTTTCTATCCGGCGCGAAATACGTTTTCCCGCAAGGGACGGTGCTTAACCCCGGCGGCTTTTTCGTGGTCTACTGTTCGGGCGAGGAATCGGACGGCCGCCACGCCTCCTTTAAGCTCTCCGCCACGGAGGAGCTTGTCTTCTACGAAACAACGGGCACGGTGATCGAAAGCCTGCAGCTTCGCGCGGCGCAAGCTGGGTACACGCTGTCGCGCACAGACGCGGACGCGTGGGAGGATATGGCGCCAAGCCCCGGCTTCCCCAACACCCCCGAAGGTATCGCCGCTTACAAGGCGAGCGTGGAGGCGGGCGAGGATATCGGCCTTTCCATCAACGAATTCATG
>JAQVRG010000086.1 GCA_028701165.1 Eubacteriales bacterium
ACGCGCGCTCCATATAGGCGCCGAAATTGTTCTGCTTGTTCTCCTGCATCACGACATACCGCCTGCGGTATGCGCCGCCCTCCGCCGTGCGCGTGGTATCGACGTTGGCAAGATTCTCCGCGATCACGTCCATGCGCAGCCTTTGCGCCGTCAGCGCCGAGGCGCTGATATCCAGTCCCTTAAGAAAGCTCATGCTTAAACGCCTCCCTTAATGGCGGTGGAAAGCTGTGAAAACTCGCTCGAAACCTTTTTCTGGAGCGTTTGATAGTAGATCACGTTGCTCGCCAAATCCGTCATTTCCTTTTCTATGTCCACGTTGTTCCCATCCATGCGCATGGTCGTGGAGGTATCCTCCTCCACGCTGATGCGCGGCGTCGTGCCGGCACCTATATCCATATGCTTGTCCCGCGTGCGTTTGAGAGCAAAACCGTCCTGCGCCTCCAGCGCCGTTTTAAAGTGCTCCTCAAACGCCACGGTAGACCGGTTAAACTCCGGCGTATCGTTGTTTGCGATGTTGTTCATGATGACTTCATTGCGTTTCCAAGCGGCATCCATGCCCATGGACAGCTTCTCTACCTCACCGAACATATCGAACGGCATAGGGTCCACCTCCTCCAATAAGCATTCTGCATACCATTCCGCGCCCGCTGTAACGCCTGCAATGCGTCCCGCCCTCCGTGGCTTTTCTGCAAATGCACAGCAATCGCCAGTTTTGGCATGGTATTATTATGTTGAGTATAGCATTTTCACGCAAAAAGCGTCAACCTTCCCCAAACCGTGAGGCTCCCTTCGATACGCTGTTTCCCCATATTTTTCGCCGTTTTTTGCCGTTTCCATTTCGTGACGTTTCCCCCAAGAACCCCCTGTTTTTGCTTATTTTACGCCGTTTTAACGCCAAAGAAACGCCCTTCGCGCTTACGTCAGTTTCCATAAAAAGCCTAAATATTAACTTTTCGCGCCGTTTCTTAAGAATTTTTTAGAATTATGCGTGCATTCACCCTGCCGTTATCCGGTTATTTTTGGTATGATATAGGTGTTTATAGGTATCGTTGTCACGAAGCTATAGGCACTTCACATTTCCGTTATACACTTTGGTATGCAAGCCGTCCGTTCAAGGCGGCGGAAGGGATGACATTTTACTATGAAACGCAACCTCATTTCGGGCGACGTCGCGGATTTTCCCTCGCTGACCTTTCGCGTGGGCGGTCATTTCTGCGCCATTTCCGCGCGGCACGTATCCGGCATTATGCTGATGCCGGACGTTGTGACCCCCATCCCGCAGGTGCCCGCCTATTGCTTGGGCCTGGTGGATGTGCGGGGTTATGTGGTGCCCTTGATCGATCTAAGGACGCTTTTCGGCCTTCCTTCACTCAAAAGTCAATACCATGATTTCTGCGATATGATCGATTCCTATAAAGCCGCTCACGAAACTTGGGTAAACACCCTGCGGGACTGTATTACGAGTAAGACCCCCTTCCCGCTTTCCTCCGATTCCCACGGCTGCCATTTGGGCAAATGGTACGACAGCTACACGCCTGCCAATCAATCCGTCGCAAGCCAGCTAAAGAAGCTGGAGGAGCCGCACGAGCGGTTCCATGAAAGCGCCGCGCTGTATGAACAGTATCTGCAGAACCCGACGGGCAAGCCGACGCTCGCGGATGTCAAGACCCTCTTCGATCGCTCCTCCACCCTTTATAAACCCGAAATTCTCAAGGTGCTTGAGGATACCAAGGAATCCTTTCTGCGGGAATACCAATCCATCCTGATCATACTGGAGCAGGACGGCGAAACGGTTCTTAGCTTCATCGTGGATTCCGTGGACGCGGTGGAAACCATCACCCGCGTACCGCAGGCGCAGGAAGGCGGCTTTTGGGAGAACAGCCAGTTCGTACAGGCGATCGGCCGGGGCGAGCGCAGCACGACCAACATCCTTATGCTGGACGACACGGCGCTATGTGAGCTGGCAAAGAATATAGCGGTTTAACCGAAAGGCACGCGCATGGCAAAAAGGTATTACGCCAAAAAAACACATAAGGCCGCAACTTCGCAGGACGAACCGGTTTTCGCGCTGGATATCGGCACCCGCTCCGTTGTGGGTATCGTGGCAAGGCGCGAGGACGACGTGTTTCACATACTCGATTACGAGCAGATGGAGCATCCCAATCGCGCCATGACGGACGGGCAGGTTGAGGATATCCAAGCTGTAGGCACGCTCATCGGCAAGGTAAAGCGCCGCTTGGAGGATCGCATAGGGGTTACGCTGCACAGCGTAGCCGTCGCGGCAGCCGGACGCGCGCTTAAAACGGTGCGCACGCGGCTTGACCGCCCCGCGCCCGACGAAACCGCGCTCGACGCGGAATTCGTGCTGGGTATGGAGAGCGAAGCCATCGAGCAGGCGCAAAAATCCATACAGAACAGCGACGCGCCGCTTTCCATGCGCTTCTATTTCGTCGGCTACAGCATCGTGCAGTACGCGATGGACGGCCGCGACGTGGCTTCCTTGATCGGTCACACGTGCACCACCGCGTCCGTGGAGCTGATCGCCGCGTTTTTACCCTTCAGCGTGATAGAGAGTCTCTACGCGGCGGTGGAATCCTGCGGCCTCACGGTCGGCAGCCTTACGCTTGAGCCCATCGCGGCCATGAATTTGCTGATCCCGCCGGAGCTTCGTTTGCTCAATTTGGCGCTTGTCGATATCGGCGCGGGTACGTCGGACGTTGCGGTGTGCCGCGACGGCGCGGTTTTCGCCTACGACATGGCGACGGTCGCGGGAGACGAGATCACGGAAGCCGTTATCCGAAGCTGCCTTGTCAATTTCGAGGCGGCCGAACAGATCAAACGCGCGCTTTGCACCAGCGACGAGCTTATCCAATATGACGACGTGCTGGGGCTTCCCTGTTCGCGGCCGCGCTTGGAGATACTCGCCGCCATCGACGACGCTGTCGATTCCCTCGCCGCCGTCATCGCCGAGCGTATCCGCGCCTGCAACGGCGGCGTGCCCGCGGCGGTCTTTCTCGTGGGCGGCGGCAGCCAAATACCGGGCTTGGGCAAAAAGCTTTCGGCACACTTAGGCTTGGATGAATCCAAGATATCGGCGGGCGTTTCCCGCAGCCCGCGCGGCGTGCAGTCCCCCTTCCCCGCCCTGTCCAGCCCGGAGTTTGTTACCCCCATCGGCATAGGCATGACCGCCATGAATCAGCAATCCTTTCAATTTTGGGGCGTAACCGTGAACAATAAGCCGTTAAAGCTGCTTATTTCCCGGGAAATGCGCATGATCGACATGCTTCTTATGGCCGGCTTCCAAACCTCGCAGATATTGGGACGCGCCGGGCGCAATCTAACCTATTATATAAACGGCGAAGCCTTTACCCGCAAGGGCGGGCTGCCGGAGCACGCGCGCCTGACCTCCAACGAGGCGGACGCCAATATCGATACGCTGGTCTATCCCGGCGACGCGATCACCTTCATCCCCGCCGTCCACGGCAAGGACGCGCAGGTCATGCTCTACGAAGCCGTAGGCATGCCGCTTGACCCAGCAGGCCGCGTTACGCTTTGCGGCCATACCCTCCCTATCGGAACTTGGGCGGACATCAACGGCGAACCGCAGGATCGGGATGTCCCTCTCAAGCATGGCGACAGGATCACAATACATACCGTTTCTACGCTAAAAGAGCTGTGCGACGCGTTTCCAAGCGATATCGACATGGACAGTCTCATCTGCGACGGCGTTCCCTTAGACGGCTCCGCCGCGCTATACGACGGCATGGTGATCGCGCCGCCCGCGCCCGATACACCCGCACCCGAAGACGAGCCGCAGCCAAACGCTGCTTCCCCTGCGGCGACAGAACCGCAGTCAAGCGCTGTACCTGTTACGGACACGGAACCGGAGCCGGACGTCACGGGCGCGGCACCGCAGCCGACGTCCGTAACGACCGCGTCCGAACCGGCATCCGCGCTCAGGCTCACGCTCAACGGCGAAAAGATCGAGCTGCCGCTGGATAGCGCGCACTCGCATTACTATGTCATGAATCTGCTGGGACGCTGCGGATTGGATCTCAAGAATCCGCAGGGTGTGATTCGCATGAAGGTAAACGGCGACGACGCGGAATTCTCCCGCCTGTTAAACCAAGAGGACACCGTGGAGATCGGCTGGGTATGACCCCGCCAGTAAGGGAACGCCATGTGCAGCAACGTACTGATTGTCGAGGATGATCTGCGGATCGTCGAGGATCTCGGGCTTTATCTCGAGAGCTGCGGCATGCGCCTGTTCCCCGCCGAAAGCGGTCTCGCGGCACTCTCGATACTGCAAAGGAACAACATTCATCTTGTTCTTGCTGATATTATGCTGCCGGATATGAGCGGCTATGAGCTTGTCAAGCGCATACGTGCCGAAAGTCCCGTCCCGATTATCATCCTTTCGGCAAAAGCGCAGGACAGCGACAGAATACTGGGTCTTGATCTTGGTGCGGACGATTATATCGTCAAGCCCTTTAACCCTCTTGAAGTCGCCGCGCGCGCCCGCGCGCAGCTGCGCCGCTATGTAACGCTTGCGCAGGCGCAAAATACACAGGCGCTGACCATCGGCGATTTGCGGCTGGATCCCGCCTCGCTGACGCTGACGCGGCGCGGCGCGCTAGTGCCCGTAACGCTTGCCGAATACAAAATTCTTTTTCGGCTCATGGGCGCGCCGGGCGAAGTCTTCTCCAAGCGCCAGCTTTACGAATGTATCAACCTAACCGCTGCGGAAAGCGGACGCGATACCATGGAAAGCGACGAGAACACCGTCATGGTGCATATTTCCAAGATTCGGGAAAAGATCGAGGACAATCCGCGCGCGCCGCGTTACATCAAGACCGTACGCAATCACGGCTACCGCTTTGCATACTACCCGCCTCTAAACTAGGCGTCATATTCGCATATACCCCGGCGCTTTCATAGCGCCGCATGGCATATAGACAGAACAAAGATGAAAATCGAAAGGAATGGGTCTTACTCATGAAAAATCTATCCATTAGATGGAAGCTGGCCATAGGCTATATCCTCGCATTTATCATGTGCCTTGGCATGCTTACAGCCACGTTCATTTCCCTCACGCGCATCAACGGCTATTTTGACAAAGCCGTGAGCACCTCGGTGGCACGCAGTCCTTCGCTGTATCAGGAGTTGCAACCGCTTTCCGACGAAGCAAAAGCGTCCTATGACAGGGCGAGTACGCTGGTCATCATAGAAGCGGCCATCATGGTCGCGGCCGGCGTGATGTTTATCCGCATCACACGCAGGGGAATCGTGCCGCCGCTCATGCAGATCAGCGACGGTATGAAGGCCTTGGCGCAGGGCGACCTGAGCGCGGACGTTACCTATACGAGCAAGGACGAGCTTGGGCAGACCTGCGATTGCATGCGCGCAAGCCTCAGCTCCCTGCATTCCTATATCGCAAAGATCGACGAAGCCATGCAGGAACTTTCCGACGGTAACTTTGCCATGGAGCTCAAGGATGAGTTTGTGGGTGATTTTCAAAATATCGGAAACAGCGTCGACACGCTAAGCAAAAAGATGTCCACCGTCATGCGCGAGATCCAATGCGCCGCCGGGCAGGTTTCCGCGGGCGCGTCGCAGCTCTCCGTCGGCGCGCAGTCCTTGTCCGAGGGCACGACCGAGCAGGCCGCCTCCGTGGAAGAGCTTTCCGCCACGCTTGACGGCATATCGGATCAAGTAAAAAATACGGCGAAATTCGCCAAGAACTCCGTTATGCTTACCACCAAGGTCGGTGAATCCATTCATGACTGCAATGCGCAGATGAAGGAGCTCATGACCGCCATCAAGGGTATCGCCACGACCTCGGACGACATCGGCAGGATCGTAAAAACGATTGACGACATCGCGTTCCAAACGAACATACTCGCCCTCAACGCCGCCGTGGAAGCCGCGCGCGCAGGCGATGCCGGCAAGGGCTTCGCAGTTGTCGCGGACGAAGTTCGCAATCTCGCGCAAAAATCCTCCGAGGCCGCGCAGAGCACGGCTACGCTCATCGACAAGGCCGTTTCCTCCGCCAATAAGGGCAACGCGCTAGCGTCCATCACGGGCGAAGCCTTTGAATCCGCCGCCAAGAAGGTCTCCGCCGTTGTAGACATCGTGACCAAGATCGCAAAAGCCGCCGAGGAGCAATCCGCTTCCATTGAACAGGTCACCATGGGCGTAAGTCAAATCTCCGACGTTGTGCAGACCAACTCCGCCACCTCCGAGGAGAGCGCCGCCGCCAGCGAAGAGCTCCACGGTCAGGCGCAGCTTCTCACTGAGCTGATCTCCCGTTTCCGCCTGCGCGAGGATGGCGGCGAAACCAGCTATGTCATGCCCGATTACGCGCCTGCCGTCGCGTCCGATTTCGTGGATGAGGTCGAATCCGTCATACCGGAGGAAGCGCCAAATGATGTGAACGCGTAGTCGCGCAAACAACATAACATAAAAACAAAGCAGGCGACCGTTTGGCCGTCTGTTTTGCATTCTGCTTTCCGTTACCTATTTTCCCGGGTTCGGCGCACAAGGTCGTTTATCGTCGGCGCGAACGCCTTCCTCAAACTCCCTGTGCTTGAAGAGCTCCGCCTCGCTGCATCCCGCACAGCGGGCGCTCACCTTCGCTCTGTCACAAGCCAAGTGCGCTTCGCGCTTTGGCCGGTGAGGCACGGGAAAATAAGCGGTTGAAGCATACCAAAGCAAAAAGCATGGCGCGTTGCGT
>JAQVRG010000087.1 GCA_028701165.1 Eubacteriales bacterium
TAACAATCTCATCCGATAGGCTGAATGGCTGTGGCGTCCGCCATCAAGGCGTTAAAATCCGCGGCGCTCATCTTGGAGAGCACGCTGTTCATCGCGTCCTTTAAGACGGTATTGCCTTTTTTGACGGAGATGCCGATGTTGATTTCTTCCGCCGAAACGGTAAAATCATCGCCGCTGTTGGCAAAGTCCAGAAGCTTCATATCCGGATACACGATGAGCGCGCCCTGCGCCGTAGGCATGTCCGTGCAGACACAATCCACGGTTCCTGTTTCCAGCGCCATCAGCATCGCGGGCGCGGACTCGGCGGCGGGCTGTATGTTGGCGTTTTTGATCTGGGGCAGGCATACGTCGTACCAAATGGTGCCAAGCTGGCTGGTGCAGTTGCTGTTAAGCTCGGAGATACCCTTGGCGGAAGCAAGCGGGCTGTCGGCTTTTGTCAGGCACACGATGGAAGCATAGAGATACGGCCCCGCAAAATCGACCTGCTCGGCGCGCTCCGCCGTCATGGACTGCCCCGCGATGACCGCGTCTACCGTGCCGTTTTGCACAGCCGGCACCAGCGAATCCCAGTCAAGCCGCATGATTTCCAGCTTCCAGCCGTTCGCTTCACAGAGCTTTTTGGCTGTCATAACGTCGTAGCCGTTCGCGTATTCGCCTTCGGCGTTGGTTATGGGCACCGCGCCGTTGGAATCGTCCGGCTGTGACCAGTTATACGGCGCGTAGGCGCATTCCATCGCGACGGTTAAAACGCCGTCCTCCACGCCGGTGGCGCTTGCTGCGGGGGTCGCCGCCGACGCGGCGGGCTTTGCGGCACACGCGCTCATCAAGGGCACGAGCAGCAGTGCAACTAGAATGGTTACGTTTCTTTTTAACGTTTTCATAGATTGGATTCCCTTCCTTTTCTTAGAATGATGGGGGACGTATCCATCGTCTCCCGAATCAAAAAATGGATCGCTTTGTCAGGCGATCCATGGAGATTGCGGAAGGGAAAAGCGCGGTGCTTTCATATCCGAACAACCATTGATAGCGCTTCACAAAGCTGGCTTTGTGACAGTCCGACGGATATTGTCCGGCGACCCAGCCATGGAAGGTCAGGCACCCCTCCACGCTTCGGCGGCGATCCCTTTCCGTTCCGGCGGCTGCCTGCCCTTGCCGGAGCGTACTGATGAACGTCGCGCCTCTATCTAAGCGATTCAATTTTTGCCATACTAGCATCTCGTACTGTGTATGTCAATGGTCTTTCGCGTAAAGATTTGTCAAACTTTGGCGTAAAGATTTGTCAATTTTACACATCGCTGCGCAAAGCCAGCGTTGCCGGATTCGCAGCAAACGGGCTGCTTTCCAAGCACTATAGCGGCGCGCGGCGCATCCTGCCCGGCCTTGCTTTTTAAATACAGCCTCACTATAATGGTGCATAATCTAAATCAAAAATGGAAACGGAGGTCTGCCCATGGGCGAAGCCGCCACGCAAACGACGCGGCGCGCGCTGTGCGGTGTCGGATGGGCGCTTGATTCGGATGGACGAAGCACTAAGCTTTTTGGAAGATGAAGGCCTCTCGCCGGGTTTGTTGCGGGATCTTAAAACCTTCCGCGCCGCGCATCCTGCGCCTGTGGCTTTTGTTTCGCGCATACCCGCGCCCCGCTACAGGTATTATGGCCGTCGGGTGTGGGAGCAAGCGCTCACGGCGCTGCTGTGCGGCGAAAATCTGCTTCTTTCCGGTGGCAAGGCTACCGGGAAAAACGTGCTGGCAGAGAATCTTGCCATGGTGTTTGGGCGACCCGCGTGGAATGTGTCCTTGCATGTGAATACGGACGCTTACGGGCTGATGGGTACGGACACACTCCGGGGCGGCGAGGTTTCCTTCCGACCAGGCCCTGTATGGCTGTGCGCCGCGCATGGCGGCTTTTGTATCCTTGACGAGGTGAATATGGCGCGCAACGAGGCGTTGGCAGTGCTGCACGCGGCGCTGGATCATCGCCGCGCCTTGGACGTTCCGGGCTACGAGCGGCTGCCGCTTTGCGAGGAGACGCGCTTTATCGGCACCATGAACTACGGCTACGCAGGAACCCGCGAGCTCAACGAGGCGCTGACCTCTCGCTTTGCGGTGCTCCATATGCCTACGATCTCCGCGGAGAACTTGACGCTGCTGCTGCGCCGCGAGTTTCCCACGCTGCGCCCTCGCGCCGTAGAGATTTTGACCAGCCTGTTCTTCGATCTTGAAAAGAAGTGCGCGAACGCGGAGATCACCTCTCGCGCGTTGGATTTGCGAGGACTATTGGATGCTGTAGACATGATGCGCCATGGCCTTTCACCGGACGCGGCGCTTGCTATGGGGCTCACCAACAAGACCTTTGACGCTTATGAAAGGACGCTGGTGGAGGACGTAATTCGGGCGCGCATCGGCGCGGGTACGAAGCCGGAAGGGCTGTTTTCCGACGGCGCAGTATGAAAGAGCTTCCTTCGGACGCCGCAGGTATACGCCGCGCCCGCAATCAGGTTTGGACGGGAGCGGGGCGCTACGGCTACGAGCCGGCGTTCGTGTCGTCTTATCTATATTTGAACACCATCATGGGTCTTTCGGACGCGTTCCACGGCGACGCCGCGTTACAGGCGCTTTTTGCGCACTGGGCGGGGGATCGCTGCGAGAGCGTCTACGATTCGTTCGCATGGCTGCTGTTGGAGAGCGAAGCCTACCGGCGCGCGCTGCCCACGCGCCCGGCGCTTGAGGAGCTGCGCCGCCTTTTTGCGGATGAATTTCTAGAGGGCGTAGAGTGGCACAGCCGCGCGGAAAGCTACGGGCGCGCCCTACTTTGCAGAAGTATGCAGGAGGCGCACTGGCGCGTCGCGCTGGGGAAGACGCCCGGGCTTCTCTTCCCGCGGGAGAAGCGTCTCTTTGCCGCTATGCAGTCAGCTTCGGCGCTTACGGGCGCGGCACTGGAGGACGCCGTGCTCGCGCTTTTGCGGAAATATTTCGGATTTCACGGCGTTGTGCGCCCCCTCGTACTGCGTTCGTACACCGGAAGCTTTCTCCTTTGGCTTCGGCGGATGCTCTTCGGCTCCCGCGCCGGTACGGATAAGCTGCTGCTGCGGCAAGAGGAGCACGTTGAGAAAAGCGACGGCGACAAGGCGGAGCGGCGGGGCATACTGAAGCTTCTCGCAACGGATGCGACGGCGGATCTTGCGTATATCGAAAGCTGCTTTGGCCGTCCGTCGCTTCCTCCCGGACAAATCGCCGCGTTGGAGCACGAACTGTGCCGCGGCGGGCATCAGGGCTGCCATTTGTATTTTACCGCCGGCGACGCTGCAAACGAACCGCAAGGCTACGAGGCGAGGCGCGTGGCTGCGGAAAGCGCACAGCAGGCGCGGCGCAACTGCGCACGCTACGCAGCGAACAGGGCTTTGTATGAAAGCACCGTTCGCCGTTTGACGGAACGGCTTCGAAGCGCCCTCGTTCCCCAGCGCCATCTGGATGGGGACGCGGCGCGCTGGGGGCGTTTGGATTCGCGGCGGGCTTGGCGCGCCGTGGCGTTGGAGGATGAACGGGTTTTTCAGCAGCCGGAGGACGCGCCGCAGTCGGAATGGGCGGTAGAACTGCTGTTGGACGCCTCCGCCTCCCGTATGAACGAGCAGGAAACCATCGCCGCCCAAGGCTGCGTTTTGGCGGAAAGTCTGCGGCGCTGCGGCGTGGCGGTGCAGGTAGAAAGCTTTTGCTCCTTGCGGGGCTATACCGTGCTGCGCACATTGAAGAGCTGGCGCGATGAGGACGGCACGCGGCGCATACTGCGCTATTCCGCCGCCGGATGGAACCGGGACGCCCTTGCTTTGCGCGCCGCGGCGCGGCACATGGAGGAGATGTCCGGCTCGCACCGCAGGCTGCTCCTCGTGCTTACCGACGCCAGCCCGAACGATTCGTGGCCGCTCAACCGCGGCGCGATGCGGCTTCGGCGGGATTACGGCGGCAAAGCAGGCGTCATCGACACGGCAGAAGCCGTGCGTGACCTTGAACGGCAGGGTGTCCGATGCGCTGCGATCTTCACCGGTTTGGACGCCGCGTGGCATGACGCGGAAACGATCTATGGCGTGCGCTTAGCGAGAATTTGCGACATGAGCGAGCTGGCCGCCGCAGCGGGCGCGCTGCTGGAGAGGGAGCTGTCCGCGCCCTAAACAACAGGAAGATGATACGGTTCGCGTATGGATGCGCCCTTCATGCAGGTTCTATCTCAATGATGTGACGACATTTCCTTTGCTTTCGGTGACAAACAATCGCCCGATCAGCGACGGCGGCTCGTTTCGCCAATTTTCATATACGCAGATGCTTTTTTGCGCGCCGGATCGCATCATTCTTCACCTTTCTTGGGCGCTCGTTTGCGGACGGGCAGCTCCAAATCCTGTAGTTTTCTTCCCAGCGCGTCGTCCTTGGCAACGAGCAAAAGATCCGCATCCATATTGTTGAGCGCGTGCAAGATCGCCGCATACGCGCCCATCGCGACGGAGGGCGCGCCCTTTTCGACTGCCCATACGGTTGCGCGGCTGACGCCCGCGCGTTCCGCGACCAAGCTGGCGGAAATCCTGCGGCGCAGTCTCGCAAGCTTGATCTGTTCCCCCATCTGCGATAGTATCTGCTGCGTGTGCGGCAGCAATACAACGGCTTTTCTTGGCACAGGCGGCTCCCTCCAATACGTATAATGTTTATTATATTAAACGATACGGCTTCTATTGTCAATAATTATGAACATTATAGTGCCGTTGCATACGTCTTTGCAGATTGCAGTTTCGTTTGACGTTCCGCGCGCAAGCGTATAGAATAAAAAGGACGAATATCGTCCTTTGTTTGTAGACAATCTTTTTACCTTGAGGTGTACGCGATGCTTTCAACCAAACGCTTTCTATCCATTCTGCTCGCTTTGCTGCTGCTGTTTTGCGCGGCGCCCTTTTCGGCGCGGGCGAAAAGCTATCAGGACGCGCACCCGGGAACGAGCGTTGATTCGGACGGGTTTCTTTCTTCGTTGGAATGCGAGCAGTTTACGCTCTCTACGGACAGAAACAGCTACGCAAACAGCAGGTGGCATTTGGGGCAACGCTATTATCTAAGCGCGCCGTATCTCAATAAGCTTCTTTATATCGGCAACTACGCGGAGCAATGCGGCGCGATACGGTATACCGAAACCGCGTCTGAAGGCTCCTGCTTCGGCATGGCCGCCACCATGGCGCTCAACCGCATGACAAAAACCGGGAAAATCCCCGAAGCATTGCGCCTCTATATCGATGAATTCTACGAGGACGCGGAAAACTATATCGACCTGCCCATCCCTGCCAATGTAGAGATTGTACGCGACCTCATCAACTATTATCAGGTTGCCCAATATATCGACGTGGTGTGGGATAACACCATTTCGGCAGAGAGAAGCGCAAGCGGGTTTGATAGACGCGAGCTTGCCGACGTTGTAAACGCCGTAAAGGAGGATATCGACGCGGACAGACCCTGCATCTTCAGCATTAGATCCATGTATAGCGGCCACGCCATACAATGCGTGGATTATTACGAATACAGCGACGCCGGCGGCTCGTATATCCTATTGAAGCTCTACGACGGCAACCGGGGCGGCGAGGGCGATACGCCGACGGATTGGTTTTCCTGGATATGGCTCGAAAGGCTTAGCGACGACGCCTACGCGCCCGTGGAGCAAGACGCCGGCGAGCAGATATTCTACCACCAATTTGACGGCGACAGCTATCCGCTTAACGCCATACGCTATCGCGACGTCGTGGAGATGAATAAGACGCTCAACATCCACAACCCCAAGAAAAAGACGTTTACCGCCACCAACGCGTTTTTGACCATCCGGGATATTAACAACAGCTTTTCGCAGTACGCCATCAAGCCCGTGAAATCGTTTACCGGCAGTGACTTGTTTGGCGGCGCCGCCTACGCTTCGCATTACGGCGTATTCGCGACCTTTGAAAACCAGCAGCTCCCGCAGCCCGTGGACGCGACGAACGTCAGCCTCCTGTTCCCCTATATGAACGAGGACGAGCTGCAATACGAGGCGATGGGGTATACGCCGCTCTTTACGCCGACCGACGTGCGCGTAAGCCTGCTGCCCTCCGGTGCGGAGGGGACGTTTACGGCGTTTGACGTGGTATGCTCCAGCGGCAAGATGAACGTGAGCATGAGCAAAACGGCGGACGCGAGCGGCGCGGGACAATACGCCGACGTTGCAGGCGACGCGCTGCGGCTTGCGCGCTTCCAGCCCGACGGGACGCTTCGGTATTTGAAGGCTGCGGAGGGACAAGAAGCCACGGACGTTTCGCTCTACTTTGGCGCAAAGGATATGAGCGGCACGCTCGACATGCTCAAGCTCAATATGGATCGTCTTGGTTTTCTCAAGCTCTACAGCGGCGCGGACAGCCCCGCCTATGACGGAAGCGTCGTGCTGCACGCGGACAGCCTGACAAGCGCCATGGATTTTACCTTCTATAAAGGGGTCAGCATTTCGGACACCATACCCTTCCGTGCGGCGACGGCGAACGAAACATGGATCAAGATCAAGGCGCAGCCCGCGGGTGATAAGGTCAACGTTACCGTCTGGACGGACAGCGATCCCGCAAGCGACGGCGTGCCGCTGCCCGACGGTACCAACGGCGCGCCGGTATCCAAACCTCCCGTGTTCACAAC
>JAQVRG010000088.1 GCA_028701165.1 Eubacteriales bacterium
GAAGCCTCCGCGCCCGTACCCGCTGTCGTCGGGATCGCCGCAAAGCGGGCGGCGGAACGCAGATCGACATCGTCAAGGGCAATATCGGAAAGGGTCTCCGGCGTTGCCGCCGGATGCGCATAAAGCGTCCACATAAGCTTAACGGCGCCCATGAGCGTGCCGCCGCCCATCGCCACAATCCAATCCGGCTTGCATTCGCGCATTGCCTTTACGCCGTTTCGCAGCTCTCGAAGCGAGGCGTCGGCGTCAATGCCGGAGAGAATGCGCACCTGCATGCCCGCCTCTTGCAGATGATACGCCGCGCTCTCCGCGTACCCGCCGCCGCGGAGCGCTTCGCCGCCCACCGCCAGCAGCGCGCGTTCGCCGCGCAGCTTGGTCAGCTCCCGCAGCGTATCCGCGCCGAAGTAAACGTCTCTGGGTACACAAAACCGTGCCGTATCCCGCACCCCCTTTTCTATCCTAGGATGCGCGCTGCGGCACGGTATGATGCGTTGTTTTGTTTTAATATGCCTTGGCGAAATACATCACATGCTTGGCGGGCTTGCCGCAGTGCACGCACACGTCGCCCAGCGCGGCGCCCGTATCGTGCAGGGGCATGCAGCGCGTGCTGGCGCCCGTCGCCGCCTTGATCTCGTCCTCGCATTCGCGCTCGCCGCACCACGCCGCGCGCACGAAGCCCGTCTGTACCCCCGCCTTAAGCTCCTCAAACGTGCGCGCGTCCACGGTCTTGCTTTCCCGCATGGCAAGCGCCTTGTCAAACAAGCCTTTATGCACATCGTCAAGCTGTGCCTTTAGCGTTTCGGGCAGATTCTCCATGGGAATAAACTGCTTTTTGAGATCGTCACGCCGCACGATGACCACCTGCTTGTTTTCGATATCCTTGGGGCCAACCTCCAAGCGGATCGGCACGCCCTTCATTTCCCACTCGTTGAACTTCCAGCCGGGGCTTTGGTCGCGGTCGTCCATCTCCGCACGGATACCCGCCGCGAGCAGCTGCGCAAGTATCTCCTTCGCCTTATCCAGCACGCCTTCCTTGTGCATGGCAATGGGCAGCACAACGACCTGAATGGGCGCCACGCGCGGCGGCAGCACCAAGCCGCGATCATCGCCGTGCACCATAATCACGCCGCCGGTCATGCGGGTGGACGTGCCCCACGATGTTGTGAAGCAATACTCCAGCTTACCCGCCCGGCTAAGATACTGAATCTCGTAGCCGCGGGCAAAGTTATCGCCCAAATTATGGGAAGTACCCATTTGCAGAGCCTTGCCGTCCTGCATCATGGCCTCCATGGTGTAGGTGGCGACAGCGCCCGCGAATTTTTCTTTTTCGCTCTTGCGTCCCGTGATCACGGGGATCGCCAGCACGTTTTCGGCAAAGTCCCGATAGACCTCCAGCATGCGCATGGTCTCCTCCTGCGCCTCGTCAAAGGTCTCATGCGCCGTATGCCCCTCCTGCCAAAGGAATTCGCTGGTACGAAGGAAGGGACGCGTGCTTTTTTCCCAGCGCACAACGTTGCACCACTGGTTCATCAGCACCGGCAGATCACGATAGGACTGAATCCAGCGCGAATACATGGAACCTATGATGGTCTCGCTCGTCGGGCGTATCGCCAAGCGCTCCGTCAGCTTTTCATTGCCGCCCTGCGTGACCCACGCCACCTCGGGCGCGAAGCCCTCGACATGCTCCGCTTCCTTTAAGAGCAGGCTTTCCGGGATAAAGAGCGGAAAATACGCGTTCTTTACGCCGGTCGCCTTGAACCGCGCGTCCATCTGCTGCTGGATCAGTTCCCATACGCCGTAGCCATAGGGTTTGATCACCATGCAGCCTTTTACGTCCGAATAGTCCACCATATCCGTCTTCAGGATAACGTCGGTGTACCACTGCGGAAAGTCCTCGCTGCGCGACGCGATGTGCTGTACAAAAGTCTCGTTGTTCTTTGCCATGTTCTCCTCCAAGTATCATTGATGCAGCTTTACTGCAAAATATCGTCGATCAGTTGCTTTAAGTATGCGTCGGAATCCGTATCCGTTTTGGGCGGTTCTCCGTCGATAACAGACGCCACGATATCGTCCACCGTCCATAACGGCTGCGTTTTTTCCGTTTCCGGCTCCTCCGGCACAGGCTCTTCCACCGCGGGTTCTTCTGCCGCGGGTTCTTCCGCTGCGGTTGTTTCCGGCTGCGGCTGCTCCGTCATAGGTTCGTCTTCCCGCGCGGGCAGGTCGCGTCTCTCTATCGAATAAATGCTCTGCATAAGCTCCGCCGGGTTTGCATAGGTTTCCGGCGCGGCCGTTTCCTCCGCGAGCACCGCGCGCTGCAAGGACTGAAGCTCCTCTATATCCTCCTCGTTATCGGTGAACAAGACCGAGCGCTGCATCCACTCCTCCAAGGAGGCAAGCTGTGCCTTCGCCTGTTTGGATACGGCGATCAAACGGGCGTTGAGCGCGTCCGTATTGCATTTGTATTCCTTTACCGAAGCCTCCGCCTGCGCAAGCATGGCGGCCGCCTGATCCTTTGCCTGTGAAAGCACGGCTGCCGCCCGTTCTTTTGCTGTGGAAAGCGCGGCGTCCGCTTCTATTTTTGCGTCGTCCAGCATAGCCTGCACCTGCGATTCCGTTTCCGCCATGCGGTTTTTGGATAATGCCTCCACCTGCGTCATCGCGGAAACCAGAGCGCCCTCGCGTTCCTGATAGGAAAGGATGCGCGTTTCCTTCTCCTGTATCTTGCCTTTCAGCGCGGCGATCTCCTGCGTGAGCGCTTGCAGGGCGTTTTCCTTTTCCGTAAGCTCCTTGCTCTTTGCCGAAAGCTGCTCTTCGAGTTCCTTTTCGTGTCTGCGCATCATGAAAACCTCCTAAAACTCCATCTTTTCTTGTAAAGCGTTCGCCGCGGGCGCGCAGCCCATATGCCGATATCCCTCCGGCAGCACGATGCGGCCGCGCGGGGTGCGCGCGATCAGCCCGAGCTGCAAAAGATACGGCTCATAAACGTCCTCAATGGTGGTCGCGTCCTCGTTGGTAGCGGCGGCGATGGTGTCCAAGCCCACGGGGCGGCCGCCGAATTTGTGGATCATCGTATCCAGCATGCGCCTGTCCACCGCGTCAAGACCCAGCTCGTCAATAGCAAGCATCTCCAAACCCGCTTGCGCCGTCGGAAGATCGATCCTGCCGCTTCCGATCACCTGCGCAAAGTCCCTTACGCGCTTTAACAGCCGGTTCACGACGCGCGGCGTTCCCCGCGCGCGGGACGCGATCTCCAACGCGCCCTCCTCGTCGATATCCACGGAAAGTATCTCCGCGCTGCGCGTGATGATCTGCAAAAGATCCGCCGGCGCGTAATGCGAAAGCTGTTCCTTGATGCCAAAGCGATCCCGCAGGGGCGAGGTCAAAAGACCCAAGCGCGTCGTCGCGCCGACGAGCGTAAAACGGGGCAGATCCAAGCGAATGGAGTGCGCCGATGGCCCCTTGCCGATGATGATGTCCAGCGCGAAGTCCTCCATGGCGGGGTAAAGCACCTCCTCCACATTGGCGTTCAGCCTGTGAATCTCATCAATAAAAAGAACGTCGCCCTCCGCAAGGTTTGTCAGCAGCGCCGCCAAATCCCCGGCGTGCGTGATCGCGGGGCCGGAGGTCGTGCGCAGATTCACACCCATCTCGTTGGCTACGATCGCCGCGAGCGTTGTTTTTCCCAAGCCCGGCGGTCCGTAAAAGAGCGCGTGATCCAACGGCTCGCCCCTTTTTTTTGCGGCCTCGATATAGATGCGCATGTGCTCCTTTACGTCATGCTGGCCAATGTATTCGTTTAAATAGCGCGGGCGCAGGCTGTAATCGGTCTGCATATCCTCGTCAAGCATGGAGGAGGTGATCAGTCTTTCTTCCATTCCCCTTACTTCCCGCTCCTTTTCACCATTTCACGCAGGGCAAGCGTGATCAGATCCTCGACCCTTTCACATTCCTCCCGCACAGCGCCTACCGCGCGTCCCGCCTGCACGCCGTCATAGCCCAGCGCGACAAGCGCCGCTACAGCCTCCGTGCGGATATCCTGCTTGCCCGCCTGCTTACCGGCTGCGGGTTTGATGAGCATGTCGTCGCCGTCGATCTTCTCCTTAAGCTCCAACAGCACGCGCGCCGCGGTTTTGCGCCCCATGCCGGGTACCTTGTCAAAAGCGGCCGCGTTTTGCGTGTAAACCGCGCCCGCGATATCCGACGGCAGCAGCGCGCTCAATACGCTTAGCGCAAGCTTGGGTCCCACGCGGTTCACGCCAAGCAGCTTGCAGAACATGCTTCGCTCCTCGGCCGTAAAAAAGCCGTATAGCGCGCTCGCATCCTGCGTTTGATAATAGTGCGTCAACAGCTTGGCCTGTTCGCCCAACGCAAGCGTCTTTCGCGTGTTGGCGCTGCAAAAGAGCTCATAGCCCACGCCGGCAGCGTCGATCACAACGCTGTCCTGCGTGATTTCCGCAATCGTTCCGCGTATGTATGCGTACATCCGTACTACCTCACCGGATCCTAAATTCTTCCGCAGCGGGGCCTATGGTATTGGCATGGCAGATCGCCGCGCCCAACGCGTCCGCGGCGTCGTCAGGCTTTGGCGTCTCCCTAAGCTTTAAAAGCATGCGCACCATCTGCTGCACCTGCGTTTTATCCGCGTGGCCGTCGCCCGTGACCGCCAGCTTGATCTGCATGGGGGTATATTCATAGAGCGGCGCGCCGAATTCCTGTGCCGCAAGCAGCGCGACCCCGCGCCCGCCGCCGACCTGTATGGCGGTGGTAACGTTGCGCGCGAAAAAAAGCTCCTCGAAGGATACGGCATCCGGCCTGTGGGTCGTGCAAAGCGTTCGCACGCCCAAGTACAGCTTTTCCAAACGCTCCGGAAAGGGCGTGCCCGCCTTGGTTTCGATCACGCCGTAATCCACAGGACGCATGCGAGCGCCCTCGGTTTCCACGACGCCGTAGCCAAGTATGGCATAGCCCGGATCGATCCCCAAGATAATCAAAGCCGTACCTCTCACAAAATAATCCATGATTATTGTAGCACATGGACAATAAAAAGAAAAGCGCCCTTTCCGGGGCGCTCAGCCTGTCGATAAAAGTCATTCGACCTTTGTGGAGAATTACGGTTTACAACTGTTCGCGGGGCGCTTCAGCTTTCCAGATTCTCTATGAACTCGTCGATCTGTGCAAGCTCGTCAAAGGCGATACCCGCCTCAAGCTGTTTCACCAGCGCCGCATCCGCACCGGATATATCCCACGCGGGATCGATGATGCGCTCGCTTTGCAGCGTCTGCGCGTCGGTCTGCATGATGACCGTTTTTCCCTCCGCCATGGTAAGGATCAGATGCGCGGGGCAATAGCCGGGCTTTTGCTGCCGTAACACGACCTTATCCTTGTTGAATTCCTCTATCGCGTAATCGGGGAAGCGTTCGTTCAGGTCGCTTTGCGTGCACCCCACGACGCCCTCCCCCTGCCGGGAGCAAATATGCCCGCAGCTTCCAAACGCCGTTTCGATCACCACGTCCGCCTGCGGATGGATACCGGCTTGGCCGATCGCGTCTACGCGCGCGGCCGCCACAGGCTCGGCGGAAGGCGGCGGCGTCTGCGGCGCGGCCGCTTCGGCGGGCGGCTGCGCGGGGGAGGGCGGCGGCGTGTCCGCGCCTGCTTGAAAGCCCAGCGAAACGCCAAGCAAAAACAGCGCTATGCCAAAGGCCGAAAAAAGGGTATAGAGTTTTGCGCGATTCTGCGCTGCAAACATATCCATACCCCTAGTATTGCCTTTTTGCTTGGGATCAAACCGCTAGCCGAGAATCAAAAGCAGGATGACGCCGGGGATACCCAAAATGCCGACCAGCAGGGAATTAAAAGGCGTAAGCGCCAAGCTGAGCCCGAACATGCCGCCTAAAAAATTAAACGCCAGCAGCATCAGCGCGCCAATGATGGCGTTCCCGATCAGCTTGATCAGTATTTTTGCCGAAACCTTAAACAGCGTGCAAACGATTTTTAATATGGCGACGCCGATAATAAATGCGATCAGGCAAACGATAAATAAGCTCAATCCGTTCCTCCCCTGCCATGCTTGAGTAAAAACATATATTTGCGCCTTGCGGTCTCTATTCCATACGCCGCAAAATCGATCAGCTCCGGATCGCGGACGCTTTCAAAATACGCCACCGCGTCCTTCCACTCCCGAAGCGCCTCCTGTACGCTCTGCTCGTGCTGCCGCGCCGCGCTTTGACGTTTCAAATACGGCATATGCACATTCCCCCATTCCTTTTTTTAGGAGTATGCACAGGCAAACGGGCATTTATAACACCTTTTCCTCCGGCTTCTCCCCCGCCGGCATCCTTTCGCGCATGACCCGAAGCAAAAGCGGCGTAACAGCCGAAAGCGCCACGGCGGTCAGCACGCCCGCCAAGTAGCGGATCGCCATCGCGCCGAACACATACGCATAGGAATAATAGCCGTACAGCTTGCTGTCCACATACATGACGCCGGTGTTGAGGGTCGTCACCAGCAAGGCGCTCACGCACACGATCAGTACGGTTTGCCGCGCGGTCATGCTAAAGCCGTTTTTCTTGGCGTACCAGCCGATCAAAAGCCCGCGAATCCCGGCCGGCATGATCCACAGCAGCGTCGTCGCCGTGAGGCCATAGGTAAGCAGCTGGTTCATAAAACTTCCCAAG
>JAQVRG010000089.1 GCA_028701165.1 Eubacteriales bacterium
CGCAGAGGATCAGGATCACGCATACGGCGATCACATAGAGCGGCGGCTTGATAAACGCTTTTATAAGCGCGCCAAAGGAACGCTTTTGCGTTTGTGCGCCGCCGTAGTTCAAAAAAGCCACACCCACGGTTTGAAAGGCGAGCGTGTTGACGATGTAGTAGGTGAGCACCACGGGCACCGCCGCGTCGCCGAAGAGCGCCGTGCACATGGGATAGCCGATGAACATGGAGTTGGCGACAAAGCACATCACCACGAATACGCCGAGCTTTTTGGGCGGCAGGCGTAAAAGCCTGCCCAAAAGAAAAGCGAGCGCAAAAAGGACGCACAGCGCGCAAACGCTCACCAGCAGCACCATGCGCATTTGAAAGAGCAGCGCGTGGGAAACCTTGCCCATCAGCCCGCTTATGCACATGCAGGGCAGCGCGATGTTCATGATGTATTTAACAAGGAAGGCCTTGTGCTCGCGCTTCATCCAGCCCATGCGGCCGCAGAAACAACCCACCGCCGTCATGAGCAGAATCAGCATGACGGCGGCGGCGGAATGAGAAAAAGCCTGCATGGTTATTTGATTTTCTTACATTCGAGATAGTAGCGTTTTTCGTGCGCCTCGCCCATGGAGAAGGTCTTGCGCGGGAGCGCCCCGTCGAACACGACGGTGGGGAAGAGCTGGGATTTGGGCATAGGCGGAAGCAGGAAGCCCATGTTGCCGGGCTTTGCGCCCAGCTCGTACACCACGTCCTCGCCGTGGATGTAATCGATGGTCATGTCCGGCATGTCCTTGCGCATCGCGTCCAGCGCGTTTTGAAGCGTGCCCACCTCAAGCTGCGCCGAAGGCGCCGTAACCTTGAGGAAGCCGAAGGCCTTTGGGGTAACGAAGGGAAGCACATGCGCGTCCTTTTGCTTGGCGATCTGTGCCGCGGCGTCCGCGTCCGTGCGCGTGCCGAACTTCACCAGCTCGCAGCCGCCGTTGTCGGCAGACAGCTTCTTCTGAAGATAATCGAGCGCCTTGTCCGCGTCGAGATTGAACAGCACGCGATGGATGGGCTCGAAGATGATGCCCGCGTCGTGGACGTTTTCAAGCTCCACAAGGCAGAAGCGTGCAGGGTGCGTTTCCTGCTCCTCGGGCGTGAGCGTCGCCTTGATGCGCTCCCAGCTTGCCTTGGCCGTGGCGAAGGAGTGGTTGCCGTCGCCCATGGCAAACAGCAGCGGCGGCTGATCCGCGCCGTATTGCTTGGCAAAGCTTGCGGGGTTTACAAGCGCCGAAAGCGCGTTGAGCGTGCGGTCGATCACATCCTCGTTTTGGATGAACCAGCCCTTGACCGTGCCGCCGTTTTGCATCAGCGTGAAGTCGTATTTGAGGGAAGCCGCGTCCGCGTCCACCTCAAGCGGCTCGATGACGGTCTTTTCCGGATCGTCGATCAATACGAGTATATGCGGCATCTCCAGCGGCGCGTCCTTGCGGATGCGAAGGCGCGGCGGTATCCGCTCGACGATGGTGCCTTCCGTGGCGCGGATGAGCGTTTTGCTGCCCTTTTCATAGCTGTAGCGCTCCAGATCCAGCGCGATCATCATGCCAAGGCGCGTCTTGCCGTCCACATGCCGGCGCACGAGCATCAAGCCCTGCCCGATGCTTTGCAGCACGCCCTCTTGCATATAGGTATCCATGGCGGCGTTGATGGCTTCGATGCGCTGCGGCTCGTCCGGCTTGTCAAGGTAGAACTCCGGCAGCATGATGCGGAGCGTGCTCGGGCTGTCGCCCACGATCGCCTCCGTCTCCTCCCAGTAATCGGGCTGCGAGGTGTACTGATCACAGGCGACCACCGCCCATTTCTGCATGTCCACGTCCTTATTGGGCAGCAGGATCTCCGGCACGCATACGCCGATATCGTTTTGAAACTTCTTCATTGCCTTCCTCCACGAAAAAATGTTGTATGGGAATTACGCCCCGAACGGGCAGAATTGCTTGCTCCTATTGTACAATAGGCGGTAGGCGCGGTCAAAAGATATATAAAAAAGTTTTGCTTTAGCGCTTTACTTTGATAAAGCACCATGGTATACTCTATCCCGTTGCCGGAGACGGCATGAAACGGAAATTCTTTATTGGAGGAAATAGAAACATGAAGAAGCTTTTAACAGTTATGATGGCAGCGCTGCTGCTCGTTACCGCCTGCGCCTGCGCGGCGCCCGCCGCGCCTGCCGCAACCGCCGCGCCCACGCTTCCCAAAGTCCCCCCGGTGATCGCCGAGGCTGAAGCAAGCTGGCCCGCGCCCGAGGGCGAAGCGGCTGCGCCCGCCGCCGATCCGGAACCCGGCGTTACGGACGAAAGCTGGCTCTATATTGAGAACAACGGCAAGCTGATCGTCGGCTTGGACGCGACGTTCGCGCCCATGGGCTTTACCGATGAGAGCGGCGAGATCGTGGGCTTTGACATCGACCTTGCAAAGGCCGTTTGCGAAGTGCTTGGCGTGGAGCCGGTGTTCCAGCCCATCGATTGGGCGGCCAAGGAGCAGGAGCTCAACGGCAAGAAGATCGACTGCATCTGGAACGGCATGAGCGCAACGCCCGAGCGCGCCGAGAGCATGAGTCTTTCGCGCAACTATTTGAACAACGCCATTTCCATCATGTGCAATGAGGGCGTTACCGTGACCGACATCGCCCAGCTCAAGGATCTCAAGGTCGGCACGCAGGCCGGCTCCTACGGGCTTGAGGCGCTGCAGGCGCACGAGCTTTACGACACCTATAAGGACAACATCAGCGAGTACGAGGATTACAACCAGTGCGTGATGGATCTTGACACCGGCCGCCTTGACGTGGTCGTGGGCGACGCCGTGTATGTGCAGTACATCAACGGTCAGCGCGCGGCGCAGGGCAAAACCACCTATGCCGTAAGCGACGTGAACTTTGGCGACGATCTCTATGCCATCGGCTTCCGTAAGGGCGACTTGGAGCTCACCAACAAGGTCAACGACGCCATTCAGACCCTGATCGAAAACGGCAAGGCCGCCGAGATCTCCAACGCTTGGTTTGGCAGCGATCTGGTGATCAAGTAAGGCTGCGTTTTTCGCCCAAGGCCTTCGGCCTTGGGCGAAATTTCACGGCAAACACATCTTCGAATCTCGCTCCCGGCTTGTCGGATGTGTTTACCGTGCAACGCGTCAAAACGCGCCGCGCATGTCGCCGCGTTTCAAAAGCTTTCGGGGACTGCGTCCCCGATCCCCCGGATTTTTGTTCAATCATGATCCAGTAAGGAATCACAGTATGGAATATGTAAGTACCATCATGCCTGCCCTGCTTAAGGGACTTGTCACCACGCTGCAGCTTTTCGCGCTGACGCTGTGCCTGTCTCTTCCGCTGGGGCTTGTCGTATCCTTGGGCGCCATGAGCCGCCTGTGGCCTGTGAAGGCCGTTTCCAATGTGTATATCTGGCTGCTTCGCGGCACGCCGCTGATGCTGCAATTATTCTTTGTTTATTATGCCCTGCCCGCCTTTGGCATTACGCTTGACAGGTTCCCCGCGGCGGTGACCACCTTTGTGCTGAACTATTCGGCATACTTTGCGGAGATCTACCGCGCGGGCATACAGAGCATCGACGGCGGACAGTATGAAGCCGCGAAGGTGCTGGGCTTTTCGCGCGGCAAAACCATGCGCTATATCATCATCCCGCAGACCATACGCCGCATCATACCGCCTGTGACCAACGAGGTCATCACGCTGGTCAAGGATACGGCGCTCGCCACGGCCATCGCCGTGCCGGAGCTTATCAAGGCGGCCAAGGACGCGGCCAACCGCGACGTGAACACCACCGGCTATGTCATTGCCGCGGCGCTCTATCTTGTGCTGACCTTCCTGCTCACGCTTGTTTCGCGGACGCTGGAAAAGAAGTACAGCATCAGCGACAGAGAGGGCGGCGGCAGGATCATCAAGGATAAAAAAGGTCGATCCCTGCTCTTGGGCGGCCTGTTCGGAGGCAGCCTATGAAGGTTTTAGATATGAAGGGTATCGTCAAGAAATTCGGCGCGGAGGGCTTTCGCGCGGTGGACGGCGTATCCTTATGTGTAGACAGCGGCGAGATCGTATCCATCATCGGCGCAAGCGGAAGCGGCAAATCGACGCTTCTGCGCGCGGTATGCACGCTTGAGCGCATCGACGCGGGCAGTATTGTCATCGACGGGGACACCATCGTCAAGGACGGCGTGTACGCCAAGGAAAGCGAACTTTTGCGCATAGGCCGCAAAAGCGGCATGGTGTTTCAGCACTTCAACCTGTTTCCGCATCTGACGGTGCTCCAAAACGTCACGATATCCCCCGTGAAGATCTACGGCGAAACGCAGGACAAGGCGGACAAGCGCGCCATGGAGCTTTTGGATATGGTGGGGCTTGCGAACAAGGCGAACAACTATCCCTCGCAAATTTCGGGCGGGCAGAAGCAGCGCGTCGCCATCGCGCGGGCGCTTGCGCTCTCGCCCAAGCTCATGCTGTTTGACGAGCCCACGAGCGCGCTCGATCCGGAAATATCCGGCGAGGTGCTCCAAGCCATACGGCGGCTTGCAAAAAGCGGCATGACCATGCTGCTCGTCACGCACGAGATGGGCTTTGCCCGCGAGATCAGCAACCGCGTCGTGTATATGGACGAGGGACGGATCGTGGAGCAGGGCGGCCCGGACGCGCTCTTTGGCGCGCCCAAGAGCGAACGTTTACAGGCGTTTTTGCAGGCGGTCATTCAGGTATAGCCGAAGCAGCGGCGGCGCGGAAGGAGAAAGCAATGTACGAAAGCAAGCTGAAAAACGAGGCGGCGGACGAGCTTTTTAAGGCGATTCTCGCGCTTAAGGACGAGGAAGAGTGCTATCGCTTTTTTGAGGATGTGTGCACCATCAGCGAGGTGGGTTCCATCGCGCAGCGGTGGGAGGTGGCGCGCCTTTTGAACGCGGGACTGACCTACAGCGCCATCGCCGAAAAAACGGGCGCGTCCACCGCGACGGTATCGCGCGTCGGCAAATGCCTGCATTACGGCGCAAACGGCTACCGGCTGGTGCTGAACAGACTCAAAGGCCAAGAAAGGCCTTGACAATTCCTAGCAGTTCACTTATAATTGGCGCATGATGAATTTTGAGGTATGCTTCTGTTGTTATACGCAGGGACGCCCGTAAAGCCGTAACGGCGGATGCGGGCGGCTCACGAAAGCCGTGCCTGTGTCCATAACAGCGGAAGGTCTTTATGAAAAGAACGGAAAGCTATGTGCATAGGCATATAGCTTTTTTGTTTCGCCGCGCTATCGAGAAAGGTCTGCACCCCACTTGTTGGGTTTGCACATAGATTAGTAGAAATACCAAAGGAGGAGGAACATCCATGGAAACCATAGCAAACGCAGTCGGCAACACGCCTATGATCCGTATCGACTATCGCTACGAGGGCAGGGACGGCTGTATCTATACCAAACTCGAAAGCTATAACCTGACGGGCAGCATCAAGGACAGGATGGTCGCTTATGTATTGCAGCAGGCGCAGAATAAGGCGGAGCTGAAAACCGGCCAGCCCATCGTGGAAACGACCAGCGGCAACACCGGCATCTCCATCGCCGCCTACGGCAGCAGCTTGGGGCATCCCGTGCACATCTTCATGCCGGACTGGGCGAGCCGCGAGCGCACGGAGCTTATGCGCATGTACGGCGCGATCGTCCACCCCGTATCCCGCGAGGAGGGCGGCTTCATCGAAGCGCTGAAGCGCTCCTACCTATTTGCTAAGGACGTCGGCGCGTATAGGACGGATCAATTCAACAACTATGATAACGTGATGGCGCACTATTACGGCGTAGGCCCGGAGATACTCCAAGCGCTGCCCGAGGTGGGGGCGTTCGTGTCCGGCGTGGGCACGGGCGGTACGTTGATGGGCGTAACAAAGCGCTTGAAGGAGGATCATCCGTCGCTTGCCGTCGCCGTGGAGCCGGACGCCGCGCCCATGCTCAGCGAGGGCAGGATCTACGGGCCGCACGGCATCGAAGGCATCGGCGACGATTTTATCCCCACCATTGTGGATAAACGCAAGATCGACCGCGTGATCAAAATCAACGACCGCGACGCCATGAACATGTCCCGCATGCTCGCGCGCGTGCTGGGACTGGGCGTGGGGATATCCTCCGGCGCAAACTTCTTGGGCGCGGTGCAAACGAAGGCGGGGCTTGCGTCTCCCGTCGCCACCGTATTCGCGGACGACAACAAAAAATACCTCTCCACGGCGCTCTGCGGACAGATCGAGGAGCGCGAAGGGTTTATATCCAACAAAATCGAGCTGCTGCGGTATGAAAGGGTGTAAAAACGATTTACGCAGCGCGGGCCCGGTCATGTGACCGGGCCCGCAGTGTTATCGCGTTAACGTTACTGCGTTACATGTACGTCGAGCTGCGGGAAGGGGATGGAAACGCCCTCTTTTGCAAAGGCGGCCTTGACGCGTTCGTTCATCTCGCCGGGTACGCTGTAGTAATCATCGATGAGGCAGTAGGCGTAGAGCGTGAAAACAAGCGCGCTTTCGCTCATGCGGGAAAGCAGCACGGCGGGCGCGGGGGCGTCGAGGATCGCGGGATACAGCCGCGCGGTGTCCAAAAGGATGCGGCGCACCGTTTCGCTGTCCGTGCCGTAGGCTGCGGTATAGTCAAGCGACAGCCTAAGA
>JAQVRG010000090.1 GCA_028701165.1 Eubacteriales bacterium
ATGAACCCGAGCATCGATACGATTTCCAAGGCGATCAAAAAGGCCAACGCGCGCAACGTGTTCGTGCTGCCCAACAACAGCAACATCATTTTGGCCGCTCAGCAGGCTTCGGAGCTCGTTTCCTGCAATGTGGTCGTGCTGCCTACAAAGTCCATTATGCAGGGCATTTCGGCTGCTATGGCCTTTATGGAGGACGCGTCCGTTAAGGACAACACCGCGAATATGACGCGGGCGCTGCAAAATGTCGTTACCGGTTTGGTTACCTACGCGGTGCGCGACACCTCCTTGAACGGCAAGCATATCAGCGAGGGCGACGTGATCGGTATGCTCAACGGCGAGATCGCGGAGGTGGACGGCGATGTGACGAGCGTCGGCGCGGCGCTGCTGCGGCGCATGCTCTCGCAAAAGCCGGAGGAACCCGTCGTGACGGTGTTCTACGGCGAGGATGTGACGGAGGCGGACGCAAACGCCATGGCGGCTTCCGTGCAGGCGGATTATCCCGACGCGGAGTTTGCCGTACAGTCCGGCGGCCAGCCGCTTTACTATTATTATTTCGCAGTGGAGTAATGCAGTCTATACAACTAACAAGCATTAAAGGCATAGGCCCGCGCCGGGCGGAACTGCTCGGCAAGCTGGGCCTTGCTTCTTTCTATGACCTGCTCTGCTTCGCACCGCGGGACTACAAGGACTATTCCCGGTGCGAAAGCGTGTGCGACTGTGCGCATGGACAGGATGTGGCCATATGTGTGCATATCGACGGCGAGCCGAAGCTTGCGCGGGTGCGGAAGGGCTTGTCCGTCGTATCGGCGCAGGCCGCCGACGATACGGGGAAGCTCCAGCTTGTTTGGTATAACCAACCGTACAGAAAACAACAGCTTCATAAGGATATGACGTTGTATGCCTGCGGCCGCGTCGATCTTACACGCGGGCGCAAGATCATCAATCCGGTGCTTTCCTTGGCGCTGCCGGGGATTTTACCCGTTTACCCGCTGGTGCAGGGCGTGCGGCAGAGCATGCTGCGGGACGCGGTGCGAAACGGCCTTGCGGCGTTTGGCGAACAGATCGAGGAAACGCTTCCCGCGGCGCTTCGGCAAAAATATGATGTGGCGGAAAGGGCTTACGCGCTGCGCAATCTGCATTTTCCGTCCGATATGCAGGCGCTGCAAAAGGCGAAACGGCGGCTTGCCTTTGAGGATATGCTGACCTTTCGGCTGATGATCGATTCCTTGAAGCGGCGGCGCGTGCAAAACGGCGGCGTTGCTTTTGTGCCCGCCGACGCGGAGGCGTTTGGCGCGCGTTTTCCTTTTTCCTTTACGGCGGCGCAAAAGCGAATACTGGGCGAGATCGCCGCGGATATGCGCGCGGATAGGCCCATGAACCGCTTGATACAGGGGGACGTGGGCAGCGGCAAAACCGTACTTGCGCTCTACGCTATGGCTACGGCGGTGGAAAACGGTTATCAAGCGGTGCTGATGGCGCCCACGGAGATATTGGCCGTGCAGCATTTTTGCGCCGTCAGCCGCCTTTTTGGCGATGGCGCGTGTCTGTTGCGCGGCGGCATGAAAAAGCAGGAGCGGGAGGAAGCGCTCGCGGCGATCGCCTCCGGGCGGGCGCGCGCGATCGTGGGCACGCACGCGCTGCTGCAATCAGGCGTCGTGTTTGATAAGCCCGGCGTGGTGATCGCGGACGAGCAGCATCGCTTCGGCGTGCGCCAGCGCGCGCTGCTGGGTAACTGCGGTACGCCGGACGTGCTGATCATGTCCGCAACACCCATTCCCCGCACGCTTGCCTTGCTCCTGTACGGCGATTTGGACGTATCCGTCCTCGACGCGCTCCCGCCGGGGCGCACGCCTGTCAAAACCAGCTTGGTGCCCCAAGAAAAACGCGAGGCGATGTATGATTTTTTGCAGGCGCAGGTGGACGCGGGACGGCAGGCGTATGTCGTGTGCCCGCTGGTGGAGCCGTCCGAGACGCTGGAGGATGTATGCTCCGCCAAGGAGCTGTATATGTGGCTGAAAAAGCGCCTTCGCGCGCGCGTAAGCCTCTTGCACGGACAGATGAAGAACGAGGAAAAGGAAGCGGCGTCCGCCGCCTTCCGCGACGGCGGGATCGACGTGCTGGTATCCACAACCGTGATCGAGGTTGGCGTGGACGTGCCCAACGCAACGATCATGATAATCGAAAATGCGGACAGGTTCGGGTTGGCGCAGCTGCATCAGCTGCGCGGGCGCGTGGGACGCGGCACGGCGGTCTCCTATTGTTTTTTGCTTGCGAAAAATCTTTCCGACGCGGCGCGGGAGCGGCTGGAAACGCTGATCAAAAGCAACGACGGCATTGTGATCGCGCAAAAGGATCTTGCGATGCGCGGCCCGGGCGAATTGCTGGGCAAACGTCAGCACGGCCTCTCCGCTTTTTCCGCTTTGGCGCTCGCTAACGATATGCAGGTGCTCAAAGCCGCGGAAAACGCCGCTATGGATATCCAAACGGACGACGCGCTGCGCGCCCAATGCGGCGCTGTGATCGAAAGGGCGCTGTTAGCTGTAGAGGAAGCGGAAAAACAGATCGCTTTCAATTAACACATTTATTACCATTCATATTTTCATCATAACGGCACAAATTAAGCCCACATCCAAACGAAAAGGAGGTGAGTTTGATGAACAGCAATAGCAACAGCAACAGTGGCAGCGGCAGCAACAGCGGTAGCAGCAGCAATCAGCCCGTCGTTCCCGAAAAGAAGGATTACCTCAATTCCCTTAAATCCGAGGTCGCTTCTTCTCTGAATGTGAATCTCAAGCAGGGCTATAACGGCGATTTGTCCACGCGTGAAGCCGGCAGCATCGGCGGCGAGATGGTAAAACGCATGATCAACTATGCAGAGAACAATATGAGCAACACAAACCAGTAAAGGCATAGCCTTCAGTGTGTAGCTTCATAAACGAGCAATCCGTAAGGAAGGAGGAACAGGCATGTCCAAGTCCAATAGAAGCAACAAATCCAAGCTGCAAGGCTTGAAGTCCGAGGTGGCGTCATCCCTGAACGTAAACCTCAAGCAGGGCTACAACGGCGACTTGACCGCGCGTGAAGCGGGCAGCGTCGGCGGCGAAATGGTGAAGCGTATGATCCGCTACGCCGAGCAGAACAACGGCAGCAGCACCCAGTCTTCCAACTGATCCAAGAAAGGATCGGCAAAACGCTGAACCGCGATAACGGGATAACCGCAAAAAGGCGGGTTGGTATGGAAAAGCGTTTGCGATCCCATACGCCGTGACCGCGTATACAATAAGACCCGCGTTCCGTCAGGAATGCGGGTCTGTCGGTTTAGAGAAGCCAAAATCCCTGCCGCCCGTGATCGTCTACGGCTTGCAGTATGTTTTCCGTGGGCGCGGCGCAAAGCGTATCGCCCGCTTTGGGAAAAAAGGTGTGGATGGCAGGGAGAAAGATGCCGTCCTCGTCGTGTCCCAGCGCCACATAAGTATGCGCTGCACCTTCGGGTATGGATACGCAGACGCGCGTTGCGTCCGTATCGGCGGTCACGCCGGGCGTTTCCAAATCGTTCAGCTCATAGGTGAAGGCCATGGCGTGGGACGCGTCAAAAAGGGAAAATTCCTGATGCGCGCCTAAGAGGCGCTTGCGCAGCGTGTGAAGCGCGATGGGGGAAGCGTCCGCCGCCACCCACGCGCGATCCATCTGCGAGGAAACGGCCGCCGTGGTGCCGCTGCCGGAAAAAAGATCCATAACCAAATCGCCGGGCCTGCTGGATGCGCCGATGATGCGGCGCAGCAGCGCTTCGGGCTTTTGCGTGCTGTAGCCCGTGCGCTCCGGGTCGCGCTGGTGAAGATGTTCGATGTCATCCCACACGTCGGAGGGATAGACGAGATCGTCCTCGTAGTAAGCGTAGGTTTTGCCCCCGGCGCGGATGGAATAAAACACGCGTCCGCGATCATCTACGCTTCGCTTCATATGGTTGCGGCGCATGGGGCCGCGCGGCACGCCGGTCGCCTGAATATCAAAATACTGCTTGGAGCTCTTTCGGTAGAACAGGATATTGTCATGTTTGCGGGAAAAGTGCTTGGTGGAGCGTCCGCCAGACTTGTACGCCCAAACGATCTCATTGACAAAATTCTTTTCACCGAAGATCTCGTCCAGCAGCACGCGCATCACGGCACATTTGCGCTGATCTACATGCAAATACAGGCTGCCCTCGGGAGAGAGCATATCCCGGCAGGCGCAAAGCGCCGTGCGCATCATGGCAAGATAGGTCTCAGCGTCCAGCGTGTCCGCGTAAACGGGGATCGTCACGCTTTTTCTTCCGCCTGTTTGCATGGTGAAGGTATCGCCGGTACCGAACGGCGGATCGAGATAGATAAGCTGTACCTGTTCACGATAGCTTTTTAGGAGCATGGAGCATACCGCCTCCGCGCGGCCCAGTATGAACTGTCCCGGTCCGCCGCAGGCATGCCGTTCGCCCTTTAGGGTGATTTGCTCCATAATGACCTCGCTATTTCTTTACGTTCATGATGTGCGCCTCCATCAATTCCTTGGCGCGCTGCGCGTCGTGCGCTTGAATGGCTTCAAAAATGGCGTGATGCTCCTCTGTGGATTTGTGCGTGCGCTCGGGTATGGAAAGGGAGGAGCGGCGCGCGCGCTGCACATTTTGATGGAGTGAAGTGAGAATATGCTTAAGCGTGCGGCAGTTGCTCGCCGCAAAGATCGTATCGTGGAACTGGGAATCCAGACGCGCAAGATTTCCCGCGTCATTCTTTGTGGTATACATATCCATCAGCGCGATGGTTTCGGTCAGTTGATCCATCTGCTCCTGATTGATGCGCTGTGCGGCCCAATACGCAGCTTGTCCTTCCAAAAGATGCCGGATGGTGAAAATGTCGTCTATATCCGGCTTGGAAATGCCTTGCACCGTTACGCCGCGGTTGGGAATGGAGATGACCAAATCTTCAAGCTCAAGCTGCTTGAGCGCTTCGCGTATCGGCGTGCGGCTTACGCCCAGCTCCTCCGCCAGCTTGGTTTCGACCAAAAAGGTGCCCGTTTCATAGCGCCCTTCCAAAATATCGTTACGCAGCTGTTTATACACCTGCGCGGTCAGTGATTGCTTGTCGCCAACATCGAATTTCATGTTCAAAAAGCACCTGCACTTTCTTTCCCTATCATTGTACGCGCAAGGTGAGGCAAACGCAAGAAAAACATGTATACAATAAAACAAAAGTACCGAAACGGGACATACTAAAGAAAAAAACTGCGAGGTACTTGCCGTGCGACCGCCCAAAATCGTCTTTATCCTGCTGCTATTGCTGCTTGCGCTGCTTTGCGGCTGTGCTGCGCGATACGATACCGTGGCGGAGGCTGTGCGCGACGGCGCGCGCATACCGCGCGGCGTTACGATCGACGGAACGGCCGTAGGCGGCATGACGATGGAGCAGGCGCGCTCTGCGCTTATGCGCGCACACGAGGAAAAACAGAAGACGACGCGCTTTACTGTGGTGAGCTCGGATGGCAGCGTCGCGTTTGACGCGTCGCAGCTTCCCGTGGAATGGAATCGGGAGGAGGTATTGCTCCAAGCGGTCAATCAGTCGCTGCTTGCCTTTACGGGGAAAGACCTCCGCTGCGATATGCTTCTGCACGCGGAAGCGTGCAGAAGCCGGCTTGACGAGCTTTGCGCGCCGCTATGTACAGCGCCAAAGGACGCCGTTGCGGCGTATCGGGGCGGAGCGTTTACCTATACCGAGGCGGCGGACGGGCGGGAAGTGGACGTTGCTGCGCTTGCGCGGGATGTTACGTCCGCCATGGCGATGGGGGGAAAGCTCACGGCAGCAGTGCGCGTGACCAAGCCCGCCTATTCAACGGAAGAGGCTATGGCGGATACGGCGCTGCTTTCGCGCTTTAGCACCTCCTTTGCAAGCGGCTCGTACGGAAAAAAGGATCGTGTATACAACATGAAAAAAGCGGCGCAGAAAATCGACGGTTTCTGCGTTGCGCCGGGGACGGAATTCAATATGAACCGTGTGCTGGGCGCGCGTTCGGGCGAGAACGGTTGGCGAAAGGCTACCGCGATACGCTATGGCGCTTATGTGGAGGAATATGGCGGCGGCGTGTGTCAGGTAAGCACAACGCTTTATAACGCGGTGCTGCTGGCGGAGCTGCCCGTAACGGAGCGGCATCATCACAGTTGGCCGCTGGGGTATGTTTCCATCGGGCAGGACGCGACGATCTCCACGGACGGGCCGAATTTCCGCTTTGTCAACAACGGGGATAAGCCGGTTTATATCAGCGCCTTAGTAGACGAAGGGGAAAAGACCGTTACCGTGCGCATCTTTGGTGAAGCGCGGACGGATGGTTTGTCGGTCAAGCTGCGATCCAAAAAGGTGGAGCAAATCAAAAACCCGGGCAGCAAGCTGATCGTGGACGACAGCCTTCCCGCGGGCACGGTGCTCTTGGAGCGCGAATCGCGCGGCGGCAGCGTGAGCGAAACGCGCCGCCTGTTCTATGACGCGGCGGGAAAGCTTGTTAAAGAGGAGCTTGTGAGTAAGGATAAATATCGTCCAATAAAAGGAACCGTTCGCGTATCGCCGGATCAAAAGCAGCATGCCATGCAGAAATACGATATTTCGTAAGGCGGATATACAAAACGGGACGCGTATGCT
>JAQVRG010000091.1 GCA_028701165.1 Eubacteriales bacterium
GGCCGTATATTTTACGGCGTTGTCAAGCAGTATCCCCACGAGTTTTCGGACATCCTGCTCGCTGCCGTTATAGGACAGGTTCTTTTCAATGTCCGCGCGGAGCGTTTTACCCTGCCGCGCGGCGGTTCCGATATAAGGCTCAGCGCTTTCCGCCACGGCGTCGGAAAGGGAGAAGTCCGTCATAACCAACGGCTTGTCCTCCTGCATACGGGAAAGATCCACCAAGCTGTTGGTGAGCGATACAAGGCGCGACACCTGATTGCGGATGCTGCGCGTCCATTCGTTTTCGCCGTTCTCCATCTCCAGCAGCTCCGTATTGGCGGAAATGACCGTCAGCGGCGTTTTCAGCTCGTGGCTCGCGTCCGTGATAAACTGCTTCTGTTTGCTGTAGCTTTCCGCCACGGGGCGCACGGCTGCCTTGGAAAAAAGCAGCACCAGCAAGAATATGCCCGCAAGGCTCACCGTAAACACGATCAGGCAGGTATTGCGGAAAATAGCAAAGGATTCCATATCCCTGCCGCAATCCACAAACACCACCAACGTATCCTCACCCGTTTTCCTTGCAAGATAACGGTAAACGCCCTCATAGCCCGACGTTTTGTTGCCGGCGACGATGCCCTTGGCGTAGTCCACAGCCTGCGCTTCGCTCACGGCGGCGATATTCCCCATATGCGTCTTCGCGGCATTGCCCGCGCTATCTAAGCGCACAAAGAAGTACCGCGTTTCAAAGGGCGCCTCCGCGGACATCAGTCGCTTGGGCACGACGTCGTCGCGCCGCACCGCGGCATTCGCCTGCGGGTTAGGCGCGTCCTCCGATTCCGCCGCCGCTTTATCCTCATCCTGCTGCGCGCGCCTGCTCCTTGGAAATTGCCCGTCGTTATCGGCGATCGCCGTAAGGAGCCGGTCGGCCTCCTTTCCCGTTCGCGCGTAGGCCGTGGTCAGTATCACGCCCAGCACCAAGAGCATAACGACTGTGGCCGCGCTGACGGCGACCAGTATAAATTGTTTTTGCAATCGCTTGATCATTCCGTTTCCTCCAAAGAATACCCCATCTTCCGCGTGGCGCGGATCGTTGCGTTGGCGCCTATGACCGCGAGCTTTTTGCGAAGATAAGAGATGTACACCCAAACGACGTTGATCTCAGCCTCGCTGTCATAGCCCCATATTTTTTCCATAAACCGTTCTGTCGAGATGAGCTTGTTGGGGCTTGCCATAAGCAGCTCCATCATTTGGAACTCCTTGTTGGCCAGACGGAAGGAGCCCCTTTCGGAGGAAAGCTCGAAGGTTGCGCGATCCAGCCTGACGTTGCCGAAACGAAGTACGCTTTCCGTCACTTCCGCCTGCCGCCGCGTCATGGCGCGCACGCGGGCAAGCAGCTCTTTGGTGGCGAAGGGCTTGGTCAAATAATCGTCCGCGCCGCTGTCCAGCCCCAGCACCCTGTCGTCCACCTCGGCCTTCGCTGTAAGCATCAGCACGGGCAAGTTGCTGCCCCGCTCCCGCAGGCGCTTCAATACGCTGATACCGTCAAGTTTGGGCATCATGATATCGAGTATCGCGCCGTCGTAATTTTCGGCCTCGAGATAATCCAGCGCGTCCGCGCCGTTATATACCGCGTCCACGGAGTAATTGTTCTTTTTGAGTATCGTCACGAGCGCGTTGGAAAGCTCCCGTTCGTCCTCCGCCAGCAGCAGCCGCATCGCCTTGCTCCTTTCCTCTTGATGCTCCCATTCTACCGTGTTCGCCTAAAATTAAGTTAAAAGCAAATTTTGGAAAACGCCATGCCAAACAGCACGGCGTCGGAAATTATAATCCGCTCTCTTGGGGTTCGGGGAACCGAGGTTCCCCGGAGGCTTAGTCGCCCGAAACGGCATGTGCGTTGAGGGCGAAAGGCCTTACACAGTAAGGCTTTCCCTGCCATTTGCAACGGCCGTGAGCGATAGCGAACAGTTGCGAATGGTAAGTATCGCCCAAGGTCAAACGACCTTGGGCGAAAACTCACAAAACGTGGATACTGTCGTTTTCGACTGCCAAATATGCTTTTTCCCCCGCCTTGTAGATTTTCTTATTCTTGGGGTTGAATACCGTGACCTTCACAAGCGCACCATCCACCGTCACATGATAGTTCTGATAATGCCCCATGAAGGTGGAAAGCACGATCTCGCAGGGCAAAGCGCCCTCGTCCGCGACGCTTAACGCCTCCGGACGCAGCACCAGCGTGCAGTCCTTTCCGTTTTCCAAGTGCTGATACGCCGGTACGGCAAGCTCGCTTGCACCCACGGCAATGATGTTCTTGTTATCCCTCGTATCCCGCACCACGCCCTTTAGGAAGCTGACCTCGCCGATAAAATCCGCCACGAACTCGCTGCTGGGATGATAGTAGATGTCCTGCGGCGTGCCGATCTGCGCGATCACGCCCTTGTTCATGATGATGATCTGATCCGACAGGCTCATGGCCTCGGATTGGTCGTGCGTGACATAGATGGCCGTGATGCCTACCTTCTGCTGAATCTTGCGGATCTCGGTGCGCATGGATACGCGAAGCTTGGCATCAAGGTTGGAAAGCGGCTCGTCAAAAAGCAGTACGCTTGGCTCCACCACGAGCGCGCGCGCCAGCGCCACGCGCTGCTGCTGGCCGCCCGAAAGCTGGTTGGTCATGCGCGCGTCCATCCCCTCAAGCTCCACAAGGTCGAGTATCGCGTGCACGCGGTTTTTGATCTCCTCCTTGCCCACGCCGCGCAGCTTCAAGCCATAAGCCACATTGTCGAACACGTTGTAGTGCGGGAACAGCGCGTAGCTTTGGAATACCATCGCCGTGTCGCGCTTATCCGGCGTGAGCGCGTTGATAGCCTGCTCGCCCAAATACACCTCGCCCTCGTCGGGGCTTTCAAAGCCCGCGATCATGCGAAGCGTGGTGGTCTTGCCGCAGCCGGAGGGGCCCAGCAGCGTCACAAAGCTGCCGGGGGCGATATCCAGCGATATGCTGTCCACCGCCTTAAAATCCTTCCCTGTTTTGGGGTCCGTATATATCTTAGAAACGTTCTCAAGGCGTACGCCCTTGCTTACTTTATCCATCTTACTCCACCTCCGTGATTTTCTTGCTGGTGCCAAAGAAGCGCATGAACAGGTTCATCAAAAGGATCGCCGCGTAGACGATGGCGATGAGAATCGTCGCGTACGCGCAGGCCACGCCAAACGAGCCTTTCTCCGCAAATTCATTGATCTTGCAGGTAATAAGCACGAATTGCGGCGTCACCAGCAGAATGATCGCGCTGATGGCCGTAATGCTTCTAACGAACGCCGTCACCAAGCCGCTGAAAAAGGAATCCTTGATAAGCGGCAGCGTGACCGTCATAAACACGCGCCCGCTGTTCGCGCCCAAGTCATAGGCGGATTCCTCGATGGATTTATCGATCTGCCGAAGCGCCGCGATGCCGCTGCGGGTGCCGACAGGCAAGCTTCTGACGATAAACACGATCACAAGGATCGCGCCCGTACCGTAGAGTCCCTGCAAAAGGCCTGTACGGAACAGGCCGCCGGAGTAGCCGCGTATAAAGCCTACGCCCAAAACCGTGCCGGGCACCGCCATAGCGAGGATCGACACGAATTCGATGAACCATTTGCTGCGGAATTTCTTTTTGACCACGAGGTAGGCGATAATCATTGAAAGGATCGCCGTGATGGGCGCCGCGATCAGCGAAAGCACCACGGAGGATTTGAACGCGTTCATGCCGCCGTAATCGAACACATACTTGAACCACTTAAGCGTGAGCGAGTAGTTGCGTCCCCAAAGCTTAAAGAGCGCACCGAAGGGAATCATGATGTACATCATCACCACGAACGCCGCGACGGCCGCGCAGAAAATGGTCAGCGGACGCGTTACGCTCTTGTCCGTAATGAGCATACGCTCCCGCGAAGCCTTGCCCGTTAACGTGGAGGCCGTCTTTCGTTCCAAATAGTACTTTTGCAGCAAAAAGAGCACCATGGTAAGCGAGAGCAGCACGCAGGACATGGCCGCGGCGCCCGTCGTATCCAAAGCCCCCGTCACCTGTAAATAGATGGTGGTCGCCAGCGTATCGTAGCTGCCGCCAATGAGCATGGGATTGGCGAAATCCGCCACAGCCTCGATAAAGGTGACCAAAAACGCGTTGCCAAGACCCGGCAGCAGCAGCGGCAGCGTAACGGTGGTAAAAACCTTCCAGCGGGAAGCCCCCATGTCGCGCGCCGCCTCCTCCAAGGAGGGATCGATATTCTTCAAAAGGCCCTTGAGCATCAGATAGCAGACGGGGAAAAAGGTCAGCGTCTGCACGATCACGATACCGTTAAGTCCATAGATGTTCGCGTCGTAAATATGCAGTATGGTGCGCGTAATGATGCCGCTTCGCCCGAAAAGCATGATGGCGGAAAGCGAGAGCACGAAGGGCGGCGACACCACGGGCAACACGGAAACCACATCGAACAGGCGCTTCAAAACCTTGGAGCGCACCTTCATATAGCAGTCCACATAAGCGAACAGCAGGCCGATGACCGTAGAAAGAATACCCGTTATGCCGCCCAGCACAAGGGTGTTGGAAAACGCCTTGCGAAAGCGGTCCATATCGAGTATGCGGCGGAAGGTCTCCATAGAAAAGCCCTCACCCTTGACATACACGCTGTCGATGAGCAATACGAATAAGGGATAGACGATAAAAAGAATTAAAAATACCAATAGCAGTACGATGGTACTGACCAAGATGGGATCGGCAAAGAGTTTTTTGCGATCCAGCTGCGCGCTTTTGCTTCGGCTCACAGGCTTCCCCTTTCCATCCACGCATGGGGGCTGTCCGAAAATCTAGCTTCGGGCAGCCCCATGCACGCGTTGACTATGTTGTTTGTTACTCGGTCTTGAAGCGGTCGTCGCCGTTGACGTAGGTGAAGTATTCCTCCACCAAGCGGGTGGTATTCTCCTTGGCGGCCTCAAAGTCATAGTCGATGAGCTTTGCGGTATCCAAACCGAATTCCACAGCCTCTTTGGGCTGTTCCGCGTTGTCGATCACGAGGAACTGATAGGATTCGGCGTTCTTGGCAAGGTTGACGCACTCGGGGCTAAGCGCATATTCGATCCAAAGCTTGGACGCGTTTTCGTGCTTGCAGCCCTTGAAGATGGCGGTGGCGCCCACTTCAAAGCTCGTGCCGGAGGCGGGGGCGATGAGCGCTATGTTGTCATAGCCGTCCAGAATCTGCTTCACGCCGTCATGCAAGAAGCCGATACCGATCACGATCTCGCCGGGGCCTACCATCTTGGAGGGGCCGGAGCCGCTCTTGGTGTACTGCACGATGCTCGGATCCAGCGCCTTGAAGTATTCCATCGCCGCCTCTTCGCCCTTCATCTGCACCATGGTGTTGACGATGAGCTTGCCGGTGCCGGCGGTGGAGGGGTTGGAGTAGGAGATCAGGCCCTTGTAATCGGGGTTGAGCAGATCGTCCCAATCCTTGGGGGCTTCCAAGCCCAGGCGGGTCAGCTCTTCGGTGTTGACCATGAAGCCAAGGATGCCCTTATAGATGCCGTACCAATAGCCATCCGCGTCACGGAACATGGGATCGACGATATGGGACGCGTTCATGGCTTCGTAGGCGACGAGCAGACCGTCAGCCGCCGAAACGTTGTAGGGATCCGTCGTGCCGCCGAACCATACGTCGGCGGAGGGATTGCCGGCTTCCTCGGCGATCTTGGTGGCAACCTCGCCGGTAGAGAGGCGCTGATAGCTTACCTTGATGCCGTAAAGCTCTTGAAAATGCTCGCAGGCAGCCGCCAAATACGCTTCCTCGCAGGAACCATATACGACCAGCTCGCCCTCGGCCTGCGCGGCTTTGACCAGCGCTTCCATGGGATCCTCCGCCACGGGCTCCGCGGCGGGCGCGGGTTCTGCGGCGGGCGCAGGCTCGGCGGCGGGCGCGGGTTCCGCAGCGGGCGCGGGCTCAGCGGCGGGCGCAGCGCAGCCGAATACGGACAGCGTCAGCGCCAAAGCCAACAGGATGGTAAGAAACTTCTTCATGAATTTCCTCCTTCATGCGAATACTATTATTTCCGGCGGATACGCCGAAAAAGTAAAACAATCTTGGTTGCGGACGGCGCAAATTGTTATTTGGAACGCGAATTGGAAATCGATATTTGCAGATTCATTTTACTTTTGATAAGGGGGATTGTCAAGCCGGACATGCGCGCGGCGGAATTCGCGCCGGGCAAAACAAGGATTTTTTCAAAAAACGGCGAAATAGTAAAGATTAGCATAAGCGAGGTGAATCCCATGCTGCAACGATTTGCGATCCTCTTGGGCGGGCCGGACGAGTTGACTTGGTTTTCCGTGCTGCTGCGGCTGCTGCTTGCAACGCTCTTTGGCTGCACGCTTGGCGTCGAACGTACCCGAAAGGGCCGCGCCGCGGGTATGCGCACCTATGGCCTTGTGTCAGCGGGCGCTGCGCTCGTCATCATGACCGGCGAATTCGTCAGCCTCTCTTCTTCCTTCTCCATCGATCCCACCCGCATGGCGGCGCAGGTCATCAGCGGCATCGGCTTTTTGGGCGCGGGCACCATCCTGCTTACCGCGCGGCACAAGGTGACCGGCCTTACCACGGCGGCGGGGCTTTGGGCGTCCGCCTGCAT
>JAQVRG010000092.1 GCA_028701165.1 Eubacteriales bacterium
CGGCTGCTTGCAGCCTCCGGGTATCCGGGCATGAAGGTGCTGCAATTCGCGTTTGATTCGCGGGAGCCGAGCGACTATCTGCCGCATACCTATCCGCGCGCCTGCGTATGTTACACCGGCACGCATGACAACACCACCCTGCAGGCGTGGTTCAGCGAGGCCAAGCCGGAGGACGCGGCTTACGCCAAGCGCTACCTTGGCTTAAACGCGGAGGAAGGCTATTGCCGGGGCATGATACGCGGCGGCATGGGGTCTGTGGCCGACCTGTTCGTAGCGTGTATGCAGGATTATCTGGAGACGGGCGCTGCGACGCGCATCAACACACCGGGTACGGTGGGCGCAAACTGGCGCTACCGCATGCGGCCGGGCGCTTGCGACCCGGCGCTTGCGAAGGAGATCGCGGCTATGGTCAAGATATACGGAAGAAACGGATAACCAGACTGTTGATAAACGCTTTGGGGATTGTTAAGGGGCGCACCCCTTAACTTTCAATCGAATCTGACGACATGTGCGTCAGATTCGGGCAGCCTTGCATGCAAGGCTTTCTCTGCGATTTACAACGCCCGTGAACGAAGTGAACAGTTGTAAATTGAAACTCTCGCCAAAGGTCGAACGACCTTTGGCGAGAAGTAAAAGCGCGGCTGCCCGCGCTTTTTTTTGTTGCTGCATGTGCGTTTATTCGACGTAGTTTTCCACCTGCGTGCCCGTTAGCCCCGCCGCTTCTACAAGCGACAGCGCTCTGCCGGCGTTGCCCACGTTTTCCGGCTTGTGCGCGTCGCTGCCGATAATGAAGTGCGCACCCAAGGCCGCGGCGCGTGAAAGCGCCTTTGCGTCCCAAACGGGGTGGGAATTGTTGATCTCCAGCAGCACGCCAAGCTGCGCGCAGCCCTTTGCAAGCGTATCAAGATCGGCTTTCGCGTATAGCGAAGGGTGCGAAATGATGTGGATACGGTACTTTTCCGCCGCGCACAGCAGCGCGTCCGCAAGGTAAACAGGGTCGCCGTGGCCTATGTGCAGCGATTCGAGCAGCGCGCGCGCCACCCCCATGTCGCGCGGCCATACGCCCTTGTGAAAGCCGAGGATGCGCACGTCGCAGTCCCGGAAGCCGTCGGGCAGGTCGCAAAGCCCGCGTGCGAGAAGGTTGCACTCCATACCGAGGCATACGTCGATGCGATCCGCATACGCCGCCTTCAAGCGGCGCATGTCCGCTTGGAACGCGTCGAGTTTTTTGCCGCGCACGCCGTAAAAAAGATGCGCCGGGCCGTGCTCGCTCACGGCAATACGAGAAAGCCCCCGTGAAACGGCGGCTTGTACGTTTTGCTCCGGCGTGCCCTTGCCGTGGCTGAATAGGGTGTGGGTGTGGAGATCCTCGCTGATGTAGGGCATAGGCTAGTCGGTGTGGTGGGTGTGACCGCTCTTGCGGGATACCAACACGAGCAGCGCGCCCGTCAGCGCGTACATGGATACGTTGGACTCGCGGCCGACCACGGCCTTTACATCGTCCACGCGCGCCGTGCAGAAAAAGCTGTCCGCGATCTGCGCCGCGGGGCTGGTGATATAGTTGCTGACAAACGCGCAGAAAGCGCCGCGCTTTTTTGCCGCACGAAGGCTGTCCAGTATGTTCTTGGTGCGCCCGCTGCGCGAGATGCCCAGGAAAACGTCGCTGGTGCTGAAACGCTCCGAAAACAGCTCCATCACGACCGGATCGGAAACGGAAACGGCGTCATAGCCCAGCATGTTGAGCTGTAAGCAGAAATCATCCGCAAGCATGGCGGAGCTGCCCGCGCCGAAGATGAAAATGCGCCGCGCGGTGGTGATGTGTTCGGCAAGCGCGCCAAGATCATCCCGCCGGATGGCTTTGAGCGTATCCTCGATGGAGCGCATATAGGAAAGGAAGATTTTTTCTACGACCACGCCGTCCGGATCGTCGTTCCGAACGGGATCGCTTTTAAGCGACGTGATGGACGCGCTGCCGGAGGCGAGCGCCACGCGGAAATCCATAAACCCGTCATAGCCGAGCTTTTTGGCAAGCCGTGTCACGGAGGGGACGGATACGCCCGCCGCTTCCGCGATCTCGTTGATTACCATGAGCGCCGCGCGGTCGGGGTTCTCCAAAATAAAGTCGGCGACCCTGCGTTCCGCGGCAGGCAGTGTGGAATAAGCGGAACGAATTTTCATTCGAGCAGGCATAAACGCACTCCTTTTCAATCTTCTGTATGGCGTACAGCGAACGCCGGGGAAACATCGCGTTCATTTTATTACATATTTGTTTATTTTGCAAGAAAAATCGTTGAGAACTCGTAAAAAAAAGAATGCAGCAGCATCGTGGCGTTTGCCGCGATAAAAAAAGCGGCGGATTCCTTGACCGCAAAGCGCGCGTGGAATACAATGGGCGGAAAGAAGCAAGAGGGAAGTGTGGAAGCCGTGAATCGGAAAAATGTTCTTTTGGTGCTGGCGTGCTATGTCATGTGGGGGTTGCAGCCGTTATACTGGGATCTCCTCGCGGGCTTCGACTCCCTTTTTATCTTGGCGAACCGGATACTGTGGAGCGTTGTGTTCTGCGTAAGCGTTTTGGCCGTTCGCGGGGAGCTGGGGAAGCTCAAGACCGTATTTGCCGACAAGAAGACCATGCGCTTTCTTGCGCCGGCCGCGCTGTTTCTCCTGCTCGACTGGGGTCTGTTTATTTGGGCGGTGCAGTCGGGTCATGTGCTGGATACCAGCATGGGCTATTATATGGGGCCGTTGGTGGTGTTCAGCCTTAGCCTGTTTTTGTTTCACGAGCGCTGCAATAAGTGGCAGATCGTGGCGATCCTCTTCGCGGTGGCGGGCGTGCTGGTAAGCGTTTTTCAGTTTGGACGCTTCCCCGGCATGGCGATCGCGCTTTGCTTGGCGTTTGCGATCTACGGCGCGCTCAAAAAATTCGCGCAGGTGGAACCGCTTGTGAGCATCGCGGCGGAAACGCTGATGATGGCGCCTTTTGCGCTCGTATTTCTGCTGTTTTTCCGCATGGGGGATAACGGGGTTGGCGGCGTGGATCTGCACGCGTTTTTACTGCTTGCGGCTTCGGGCGCGGTGACGGCGATGCCCATGATCCTCTACTCTCTAGGCGTGATCCATCTGCCCTTTTACGTGCTGGGCTTCTTTCAATACATCAGCCCCAGTATCAGCCTGCTGTGCGGCCTTGCGATGGGAGAAACGCTCTCGCGGGACAAGCTGATCACCTTCCTGTTTATCTGGACGGGGCTGACGATCTTCTCGCTGAGCACGCTGAAAAAGGCGAAGGCCAAGGAAGGGACGCAGGAAGAAGCGGGGGCGGAGGAAGAAGCGTCCGCTTGAACAAAAACGGGTATTACGATAACGGATCAAGGAGGTCTCGGGATGAAATTACTGATTTTGACCTGCAATACCGGCCAAGGGCATAATTCCTGTGCCGCCGCCGTTAAAGAGGAGCTGGAGCGCCGGGGCGGAAGCTGCGATATCGCGGATTCGCTGGCGCTGATCTCGGTTAAGGTATCGGAGTTTATTTCGGTATGGCACGCGCGCATCTATCGCTATGCCCCCAAAGCGTTCAGCACGGGCTACGCGTACGCGGAGAACCATCCGGCGCTTTTCGACGAGGGCGGGACGCTCAATTCCTTTTTCTGCACGGGCGCTGAAAAGCTGGAAGGGCTGCTGGAGGCGGGCGGCTACGACGCGCTGCTGTGCGTACACGTCTTCCCGGCCATGATGGCCGCGGAGCTGAGGCGGCGGGGAAAGGGCAGGCTGCCTACGGGCTTTCTCGCTACGGACTATACCTGCAGCCCCTCCGTGGAGGAGGGCGCGGCGGAGCTTGTGTTCATACCGCACGAGGACTTGATTGAGGAATTCGTGGCGCAGGGGATCGAAAGAAGCCGCATCGTGGTAAGCGGCATTCCCGTGCACGCGGCTTTTGCGCCCTGCGCCGATAAGTGGGCGGCCAAGGCGTGCATGGAGCTGCCGACAAAGGGCAAAAACCTGCTGCTGATGTGCGGCAGCATGGGAAGCGGGCCCATACGGGAGCTTGTGTACCGCCTAAGCGAGGGGCTTAAGGAGAACGACAGCCTGTGCGCCGTGTGCGGCTCCAATGCGCGGCTGTATGAGGCGATCGAAAAGAACAAGCCGGAGAACGTCCGGCTTTTCGGCTTTACTGACGCCGTGCCGCAGCTGATGGACGCGGCGGACGTGTTTTTGACAAAGCCCGGCGGCATCAGCATCACGGAGGCGGCGGCAAAGAGACTGCCCATGGTGCTCGATTGCACGGTAGACGGGTGCGAAGCGCGCAATCTCGACTTCTTCCTTTCCCATGGCTGGGCGCGGTCGGGACGGGACGTTGAGGAGGTGGCGCGGGCATGCGAAGCGCTGCTTCAAGACGATGCGGCGCGCAAAGCGGCGGCCGCCGCTCTGCGTGCGCTGGACAACCAAGGCGCACGGCGCATCTGCGACGCGCTAACGAATGCCGTAGCGCGCTGGAACGCGTAAGGAGAGGGCTTGGAAGCAAGCGTACAGACGATTTATCGGCGCTGCCCCGTGGGATAATAGGGGCAGCGTTCTTTGATACATTCGCGGTTCTGCGCGTGGTACATACAGACGATCGCGCTAAGCGGCATGGGAACCTCCAGCGTTTCCGCCGAGAAGCGCGCGGCCTCCTCGATGCTCAAGCGCCCGTCGCGCTTACAGCAGCGCGGGCCGCCGACGTGCGCGATGCGGCCAAGGCATGCCGCCGTCAGCGTCTGCGGTACGGGCCAGACCGCCGCGTTAAGCGGGTCGGAACCCAACACGATGCTTGCGAAGATCCCCGCGCCCGCCGCCGCGCCGCACATGCCCCACGCGCCGCAGGCGCCGCCGGGCACCTGCGCGCCGCGCGCGAGCGCTTCCTGAAGGGCCGTTTCAAGCTCGATTTTACCGCCGTTGTTGCGGTAAGCCGTGAGCAGAACGGCGGGCACGAGCACATGATGCTCCGGCCCGTGCAGATGCACCTGTTTAAGCCGAACGACTTGTTCAAAGAGCTTGAGTGGGTCGCGCTCCGCCGAATGCAGCAGCAGGCCGAAGGCGGCGTCCATGCCGCCCGTATGGCACGCGTCGCAAACGAAATGCCCGTCTTCGCAGGCGGCGTTGGAGGAAAACGACTTCTTGCAAAGCGCGCATACGCGCATGCGGCTTTCCGCTGCATAGACGAGCGGCTTGCCGCAGAGCAGGCAGTCCGCGTTGTGTAACGCGCTGCGCGTGGTATCGATATCCATAAGAAACCTCCGCTATCATCTTTGTTTTTGCGTAGTGCGCGCGAGGGCGCATGGAAAAGGCTCCGCGTTTGCGGAGCCTGTTGTTTCGGTTCGGTCTGTGAAAGGGGGTTACTTCATTACCGTGGATCACTTGCACTATTATAATAGCATGCCCGGGGAAAAGGTTCATCACAAAACTGTTACGAAAGCCTAAAACTTCTATTGAGTTTTTCGTAAGTTTTATGCGAATTCCGCTTATTCGTCCCTTTGAAGCATTACGGCGAGCACTTCCTCGTTGGTGGGCTTCATGCCGAGCCTTGCCACCTGCCCGAAGCTTTCGATGGTGCCCTCCACGTCGCGCCGTACCAAGCCGTCGCCGCCGGAAAAGCACGCGTGCGTTTGCATGCTCAGCTGCAGACCCATGAGCGCCGTGTCCAGCGCGTGGCTGATCTTGGAGGCGCAGCTTGCCTTTGCGCCGTCGCAGAGCATGCCGCCTATGGTGCCAAGCGTATAGGTGATCACGTCCGCGATCGTGTCGTAGCCGCCGCTCATGAGGTAGGCTATGCCGCAGGCGGCGCCGCCGGCGGCGTGCACCGCGCCGCAGAAGGCGGAAAGGTTGCCTACGGTGCGCTTTTGCAATATGGCGATGAGATTGGCAAGCGCAAGCGCCCGGAGCGTTTCTTCGCGGGATTTGTTGAGCGTGCGCGCGTATTCCACAACGGGGAGGGATACGGTGATGCCTTGGTTGCCGCTGCCGGAATTGATCACCACGGGCATCGTGCAGCCGTCCATGCGGGCGTCGGAGCCTGCCGCGGCGTTGGCGCGCGCGCGGATGCGCACATCATCGTCGCCGTAGAAGGCGAGCAGCCCGCGCCCTTCGTTGACGCCGTGATCGTGTGCAAGCCCCTCTTGGGCTATGGCGGCATTGTAGTCGATCTGCCGCTGCAAAAGCGGCGCGATGCGTTCGATATCGCAGGTGTCGGCGAACTCCAGTATGCCGCGCACCGACATGAAGGATTTGTCCGGCGCGTCCTGTTCGCTTTGCGCCGCGTCCGTTTGCACGGCCTGTCCGTTTCGCGTGGCGGAAACGATGTTCGTGTGCCCGCCGGAAACCGTTACCTCCGCCGTGTCCGTCCCCGCCGTCGCCACGACGCGGATGTAGAGCTCCGCGACGTCCTTAGCCAGCGCGCATGCGCAGTAATCCGTTTTGCACAGGCGCTGCGCCTTTTCGATCATCGCGGGCGTTACACCCTCGAGTATGCACAGCTCGCGCGCGGGATCGGCGATCAGCGCGCCGAGGATCGCCGCCGCCTCCACGCCCTTGAGCGCGCCCGCGTTGGGGATGAAAACGCTGTGCACGTTTTTGATCAC